>JBDRWI010000027.1:0-28606 GCA_039802265.1 Caldifarciminota bacterium
TTAATCCAATCATACCTCTTGAATCCCAGCCCGGTTCGGATTGGTCCTGCCAGCCAAAGAATAACTTTCTTGTTAAATCTATGCCACCACGGTCATTGGGCCACGCCTCATTGCCGATATCATAATCCATACCAATACCGGCGTAGAGATTGTTAATTGTGTGTGTGGTGTCATTTTTAATGATGTATTTCAAAAACAGAATATCATCTGCCCAATCTTTAGGAAAGGCAAGGGTCCTTAAGGTCACAGTAATGCCAATCGGTCTTGTATCATTGGGGATATGAAAATCTTGGTTAAAGTCATTATAGACGGCATAGCAGTCTTCAACAGAGACCGGAACAAATGGATACCCGAGTTCTGTAGAAAAATAAACCCTCCACTGAGAATTTTCTGGATTTGAATATGGCAAGCCAGGAGCAAATTCAGTTACTGCGTTACTGGGATTATATCCGACTGTTACAAGTGTATCACCATTTGGAGCAATTGCACCAATCCATATTCCAGCGCCAAATATATAATTGTGTCCTGAACCCCTGGGCCACCAGGCACCAGCATTAACGAATATCGTCTCCCCGAACTTTCCATAATTTGATATACAGACCTCCCATTGCCCAATATTATTAACTCTTACATCCCAGATTGCCCAGGAGAAATTCAGAAAAATAAAAACTGTGATAGAAACCTTCGCCCTACCCATAGTATCCTCCATTTATATTTTAATCATTTTTCAAAATTTGTCAATGGTTGACTTTTCTATTTTTCTGATTATATTTTTATTATGAAAGTTTTTGCAGTTATTGCAGCTGGAGGCAAAGGGAGGCGCTTTGGGAAAATGAAGCAATTTGTTAATTTTAAGGAACTTCCTCTTTTAGTGCATACTCTGAAAATATTTGAAAAAAACAAAAAAATTGATTCAATAATTATTGTAGCGCCTAAAGGTATGCTTAAAAAGACAGAAAAAATTATAAATAATTATGGAATAAAAAAGGTAAAAAGAATCATTGCCGGGGGTAGAAGAAGGCAGGATTCGGTCTTAAATGGAATTAAGACAATCGCTGAGAAGAATGCCATTGTCGTAATCCACGATGCGGTCCGTCCATTTGTCTCCCAGGACCTCATAAATCGAGGGATTAATCTCTGTAAAAGATACAATGCGGTTATCTTTGGACTTCCAATTTATGATACGGTGAAATTGGTAAATAAAAGAAGGGTGGTCAAGACCTTATCAAGGGAATCTCTCTTTGCTATCCAGACACCCCAGTTCTTCAAAATTAATCTGCTTAATAATGCCTACAAAGAAGTAGATTTCAAAAAGGAATTTACCGACGAATCTGCAGTGCTGGAGCAGGCAGGCTTTCCGGTATATATATTTAAAGGTGAAATAAAAAATATAAAGATTACCACAAAGGAAGATTTAAAGTTTAAGGACCTATAAATGGTAAAGAGGGTAATCATCTTTGGTTCAACCGGTTCAATCGGTAATAATACGATTGAGGTAATTAACAATTTACCTGACTACAAAGTCGTAGCACTGGCTGCATATTCCAATCACAAACTTTTACTGGAACAGGCAATTTCGCTAAGACCGAAAGCCGTAGCAATATTTAATGATAAATACTACATATATCTTAAAAGGTCCTTGAGTAGAACAAAGATATTTTGCGGTGAGGATGGTCTATTGGAAATGGTCAAACAAACCGATGCCGAAATATTTTTTGCAGCATTTGCCAGTGCCATTGGAATAAAAGCAGTAATTGAGGCAATCAAGAAAAGAATGAGAATCTGCCTCGCGACGAAAGAAATCCTGGTTAGTTTTGGTGAGATTATAATGGATTTAATAAGAAAATACAAAAGTGAACTCATACCGGTGGATAGTGAGCACTCGGCAATCTATCAGTGTCTGGAAGGAAGAAGGATTGAGGATGTAGAAACGATTATCTTGACCGCCAGCGGTGGTCCATTTTTGAATAAACCAATAAAAAATGTTACCAAGAGTGATGTCTTGAATCACCCGGTGTGGAGTATGGGCAAAAAGATAACGGTTGACTCGGCAACAATGATGAATAAAGGGCTTGAGGTCATTGAGGCTTACCATCTCTTTGGTCTGCCCCCGGAGAAGATAAAGGTCCTGATTCATCCTGAGGCAATATGCCATTCGCTTGTTCAATTTGTTGATGGTTCAATTTTAGCCCAATTATCAGTTCCGGATATGCGTCTGCCAATTCAATATGCCCTTACGGCGCCCCGTAGAACAGTTTCGCTGGTTAAGAAGTTGAATTTAAGCCGAATTAAAAAACTAAATTTCCAAAAACCGAACTATCGAAAATTCCCGGGGCTGAAACTTGCCTATGAGGCATTAAGGATTGGTAAAAGTATGCCAGCGGTTCTCAACGGTGCCAACGATGAAGCAGTCCGACAATTTCTCGCTGATAGTATAAAGTTTACCGATATTATAAAAATTATTAAAAAATCAATGGCTGCCCACAATCCCTATCAGGGGAATATTGAAGATTATCTTTCAGCAGAAAAATGGGCGCGGGAATATGTCCGGGGGTTATGCCAAAAAGAATGCGGCGTTTCCCGAAATTTGGATGGGAAAAAAGGCTTAAAAAGTAAGGAGGCTTTGTGATATTCATCACCATCATCGCCTTTCTTTTTATTATTGCCTTCTCGGTAACTATCCATGAATTAGGACATTTTCTCTTAGCAAAGATATTTCACATCCCCGTGGAAAAATTCTCCATCGGTTTTGGTCCTCCCCTTATAAAAAGAAAAATTGGAGAGACCGATTTCCGCATCGCTTATTTTCCAGTGGGTGGTTATGTCAAAATGGCAGGCGAAGATGAAGGCGAAATGCCATTGCTTAAGAAAAATGAAATCACTGATGAATCACCGCCAAATGAAGAGTCCAATTTAGGCTTCTATGATGTCCCAATCCGGCGCCGGATTACGGTCGTCTTGAGTGGACCGGTTTTTAATCTGGCCTCGGCAGTTGTGGTACTATTTTTTGTCTATGCCCTTTTTGGGGTCTATGTAAATCCCTATTTGACTATCAAGGTAGATAAAGAAGGCTATGGAGAGATTACCGGCTTTGCAAATGGTGATTCCCTGATTTCTTTCAATGAGGAGAAATTAGATTCCTGGGATGAATTCAGTGCCCTCCTGAAGAAAAATATCGGTAAGAACGCAAAAGTTACCCTCAAAAGAAATGACCGGATAATAGAAATAAATCTCCCTGTTCAGAGTGACTCCATAGGCATCTATTCAAAAATACCGCCTATGCTTGGTTCGGTAAAGATTGGCGGTCCGGCCGACCGTGCCGGAATGAAACCAAAGGACAGGATATTGAAGATTAATGGTGAAGATGTCTATGATTGGGAAGATTTTGTTAATCGTGTTCGCAGTTCAAGGAATATACCGCTTTCTTTTGTCTGGGAACATGAAGGTGAAATAAAAGAAGCAATAATCACCCCTCTCCCCTACTACGACCCGATTCTCAAAGATACAATAGGACAGATCGGGGTTATGATACATATGACTCGGACTTATATCCCTCTTTATAAAGCAGGAATAATGGCAGTCAAAAGAGCCGGTGAAATTATCTATCTGACCTTAAAGACCTTTTATCAACTTTTGGCTGGAAAGATTTCAAGAAAGGCACTGGGCGGTCCAATTGCAATTGCCCAGCTCAGTGGTGAATCAGCACGCTGGGGATTTGAAAATCTTTTAGGACTTTTGAGTATTATATCAATTAATCTCGGACTGGTAAATCTCTTCCCGATTCCTGGGCTTGATGGCGGGCACATAATTATTGCCCTCATTGAAGGCATAAGAAAAAAAAGATTCACGCGCAAGACAAGAATCATCATCCAGCAGGTGGGCTATACAATCCTCCTCTTACTCATTATCTATGTAACATTCAATGACCTGACGCGATGAAAATCCTCTTTTACTTTCCGGTATCAGCCCCCCGAAGATATGAGCCACTCACTGCAATCAAGGGAAGTGCCTTCTTCAGAAGACCAAACTATGATGCAATGCGCCTCTCTTATTTATCGCAGGGGCACGAATTTTATTATTATGATGAGCGAATTGAACCAAAACCAGAATTTTTACCGGATGTGCTGGTTGTTAATACCCCCTTGAATCTTGCCCACTATGTTGCCTCCACAATCAACAAAGAATGGAACAGAAGTATTAGAACCATCGGTTATGGAATCTATCCAACACTCTATCCCAATGAGGCAAAAAAGATATTCAATGTGGTGGTTAGAGGCGACATAGTCCCCCTGTGGCCGACTATCCTTGATGACCTGACAAAAGGTAAGACGCCATCGGTCTATGAAAGTAATCTACCTTTATCGCAATTCAATTTGAATCGGGATGCCGAAAACAGGTACGGATTTACACCACTAATCTCCCAGCTGCGCACCCAATTTGGGTGTCAATGTGCTAAAAAATTTAAGGATTACTGCTACGAAAGTATCTATTACAATTCAATCCACCGGTGGGAACCGAAAGAAGTAGCCCGGGAGGTCTTAAAAATCACCCGAAAGGTAATTTATATTATGGATGACGACTTTCTTGATGATATTGATTATGCTATGGAAATACTTGACCGATGCTGGTACTACAAAAAGATGTGGATATTTCAAACAAAAGGCACTATATTTAGAAACCCAAAACTTTTCCCAAAAATAAGAGAAAACGGAGTTAGGATAATCTATCTAAAAGAAGACTGGCTCGGCGATGAACTTACAAAAAAAATATATGAAAAAGAATTTGTTAAAGAAAAAGAACACGAGGTAAGTATGGTACACGGACACAGAATTGCCATGGGTGCCAAGATTCTTTTAGGCTTTGAAGGCGAAAACCAGCAATTCTATCGTGATTTAATAAAATTTTTGGTTAAGTTAAAACTGGATTTTATTGAAGTATCAGCCCAGACACCCCTACCTTTCACTGAAACTTATAACAGGTATGAAAGGAACGAACGAATCTTAAAGTATTTATCCCTGTATGACCGATGGATGCCGGTGGTAAAACTTGATTATGTAAACCAGAATGACTTATATTCATGGATGGAATTATTAAGGGATAGTTTCTATTCCTGGGATTCAATCATTCGTCGGATGATGTTTGCAATTCAAAAATTTGGAATTTATAATACATTATTTTTCTACTTAATTCCCAATCTTTCATACCGGGAGAATTTTTTGGAAAAGGTCGGCTATCCACCATGATATATCAACTACTTTATATTACCTTGAATTTTAGTTTTAATGCAGTATCAACGCTTGAGAATGCCCACTCTTCATCCAATCCCGCATTTACTTCTTATTTGAGTAATTATGAATTATACCTTGCTCACAAAGACCTCGGTGAAATAAATTATTTCAATTTCTCAACACGGCTCAGAAAAATAGGCATAGGATTTTCGAGTTCTACAAAAGAAGATATCAACACAATTGAAAAGAAAACCTGGATAAGTAATTCATTCCATTTTAACCTGCCCGTATCCTTGGGTACTAATTGTGGAATCATTAAAAATTCTAATCAGATTGGTGCCCTCTTTGATTTCGGCATCTGGGTAAGATATTTTTTAAATATTGGTATTTGCTACTATAATCTGTTTGCTGAAGAAAGATCCCTACGCACCGGAATCTCTTATCCTTATCGCGCCTTTGAAGCAACCATTGAACTTCAAAGTAAATTTCAAACACGGGAGATTATCACCCATTTCTTGCTTGACTTTAAAAAGCAATTAGGTAGGGTACAGCTCGGAATGGGTTTTGGATACCATCCCAAAAGATTTGTGAGCAAATATGAAATCACATTAAATGACTTCATAAATTGTACCCTCTATCTTGAGGAAGAACCATCTTTAATACTTAAAATCTACTTCAGCCCGCCGGTAATTGTAAAAGAGGTTACTGTCGTCGAAACTTTGATGGTGGAAAAACCACTGGTCGTTAAGAAAACGAAAAAATATGAATTAACCCAGGAAAAATTAAACTATTGTGAGATGCACTACCGCGCCGGAATTGAATATTACCTAAAAAACGAATTAAAAAAGGCAATTCAAGAATGGAATCTGGTTGTAAATGTATATCCAGAATATAAAGATGTCGCGCGGTATCTTGATACAGCAAAAAAGAAATTGGCGCTATTAGAAGAAAAATAATTTATTTAACCTTTGGGAAGAGTATTTGTCTGTAAATTTTTTAATTCCTTGAGTTTTTGAAGGTCCTCAATCCGACATCCACATTCACCGATACCGGTGTAACCCCTTGGATAGCCATGAAAATCGGACCCACCGGTCAGAATGAGTCCATTCTTCATACCAATTTCATAGAATTCATCCACCTGTCTTCTTGTATGTTCAGGATGCCAGACCTCAATTCCTAATATACCCTCATTTATTAAACTATAGATTATATTAGCACTTCCGTTAATTGTTCCGGGATGAGCAAGGACCGGGATTCCCTTGCATTCTTTGATCTTTTTAATAACCTCTTTGGGTTTTACCTCCTTCTTTGGAACATAATAGGGTGAGTGATAACCAAGGTATTTGATAAATGCCTCCCCCATTGAAGCAACATATCCATTCTCTACCAAAATTTCGGCAATATGTGGCCTTCCCAGTGCACTCTCTGAGGCAATCTCCTTTATCCTTTGAAAATCAATCTTTATTCCATCAACTGAGAGTCTTTTTATTATCTCCTTTACGCGTCGCTCACGAAATTGTCGAAAATCCTCAAGGTATGAAGATAGCACCGCTGAATGATGGTCAATATAATAACCGATGATATGAATATCAACATTACCGATATTGGAGCTCATCTCCACCGCCGGGATGACCTCGATTCTACCGTCTGCTGTAGCAAGTGCAATGTCAACACCAGAAACCGAATCATGGTCGGCTATTGCAATTGACTTTAAACCCGCTTCAATGGAAACCTCTACAATCTCCTCGGGTGTATATAATCCATCAGAGAATTTTGAGTGAATATGGAGGTCTATTTTATTGGATGTCAAAAGTGGGTTAATGATAAATTATTAAACAAGCCCCAAATCATGACAGACATCGGCAATTATCTTTTCATCTACCAGTTCCTTCTTTAACAAAAATCCTTCAAGCAGGGCGTTATCACAAATTGCATTGATATTTCTCGGTATCCCCTTTGAAAACTGGTATATCGCCTTCATCGCACCACCCGTAAATAGCGGTCTTGCACAACCAGCAACCCTCAGTCGATGGACGATATAATTCTGGGTTGTTTCCTGGTCCAGTGGCTCAAGAACACAGCGTACCGCAATACGCTGATACAGCGGCGGGTCCAGCTTCAAATAATCTTCCATCTCTGGTAGACCAAAAAGAATAAAATTCAAGAGTTTACCGTGCTCTGATTCAAGATTGAGTAGACCCCTTATCTCTTCCATCAGATCTTTCCGCTGGAGCATATTTGCCTCGTCAATTAATATAACGACTTTTTTATTTTTTGATGTCAAATCAAGGAGACGATGATAAACTGCAGTGATAATATCAATCTTATTTTCTGATTCAGAAGGTGCCTCTAACATCAAGGCAATCTTTTTCAAAAACCACAGCGAGGTAATCTCTGAGTGAATAATAACTAAAAGTGTCGCCTCAACACCATTATTAATCAACTGATCCAGGAGGCGCCGTGAGAGTGTGGTCTTACCCGTGCCTATATCACCGATCAGTAGGGCCAGCCCTTTTTCGGTTTCAACTGCATGGGTTAGTTTCACCAGTGCCTTTGAATGTTGTGGTGAATTATAGTAAAACTTCTCATCAGTGGTGAAACCAAATGGATGTTCTTTTAATTTATAAAAACTCTCATATCCCATATCTACTCCACCAACATTTAGCAAATTCTAATTTAAAAATCTGGAATTTTAAACTTAATCTAATTTTACAAATCATAGGTATGTTACCTTTGATTTCTTAGGGGGTGTTTTTTCCGTTACAACTTCTTTTATTTCTTCCGGTGCCTTGGGCGGCGCGGGTTTGGCTCTTTTCTTCAAATCTTCTGTCAATTTTTGTTTCAGTTCTGTTATCTTTTTTGCTAAATCAGGAACTGTCTTATCAATATTTGCGGCATTGACATATGACTTGATTGCTAAAGAAAGATTATTCTGCATTTCGTAAATATTTCCTAAAAGGAAGTGAATACCGAAATACTCACTGGCAGGATGTCCGGTGAAGGTAAGGGCTTGATTCAAGACCTTAATTGCCTCATCAAGTTTTCCTTTATCAATAAGACATGACCCAATCATTTCATACGCCTTGAGTTTGAGACCTTCGTCTTTTGAGGCAATCTCAAATTCTTCTATCGCTTCCTGGTACAAACCCATGCCCTTGTATGCCACACCGAGGTCGTAATGGGAACGGTAGTCTCCCTCACCTATTGATTCAAAGACCTCTTTTTTGAATTCCGAGATAAGTTTATCAATGCTCTGCAATCCCTCGGTTTTTTTATCTCCCTCAAGTTCTGTCATAAGGATAGCCCCGAGGTCAATGAACCCTTTGGATTGGGTTGCCTCTTCAACCATTTTTAACGCAGTAACATTGTTGGGGTCCAATTCCAATACCTTTCTAAAGAGTGATTGTGCCTCAGTCTTTGCCTCCCGCCGATTCAATGCGTTTGCCAGTTCAATCATTGCATCAATCTCCATTTCTTTATTACCAGCCAGACGCGCAATTTCAACGAGGTACTGTCGCGATTTCAAATCAAGCGGTCTCAACTCTGCAATTTTCTTATTTAAAATAATTGCCTTTTCATAATTCTTTTCTTTATACGCCAGTGATGCGGCATTGCGAAAACAGTTGATTGCCTCTTCCTCTTCTCCCAAGTTTAGATAGACCTCACCCAGATCCTGAAGTGTCACAATCTCTGAGACCTCTTCTTTTTCCTTAACCCCAACAATCTCCTCAACCACCTCTTTCTTTTCGGGTTCTTCTTCTTTCTGTAATAACCTTGCCACCTCAGGCGATACAAGGTCATCAATAGTAATCTCATCTTTCGGTGTTTCCTTTTGTGCTACCTCTTTAATCTCTTCCACCTTGGGGGTCGCAACTGGTGGCGCCTCGGCAATCTTTTCCTCTTTTGAGACCTCAACCGGTGGCGCCTCGGCAATCTTTTCAGCAGACTGGGACACCAAAGACTCTTTCAACTCCTTCTGCTTTGTCTCAATGATCTCTGCCTCTTTCCGCAATCCGGCACTCTCTTCCTTCTTTCCGAACCTCTCAAATATTGCTGAAACCGTCTGGAGAATCCGGGGATTATTGGGCACGAGGTCCTTTATCGCCTCATAGGTCTTGAGTGCAGTCTCGGTCTCATTCGCCTTCAGTTTTCGCTCCGCATACTCAAGTAAACAATTTGCCGCCTCAACCAACTGTCCTATTTCCTTATGCAGCTCACCAAGCACGCCATAAATTTCGGTGCGTTCCTTATCAAGGCGCAAAATCTTCTTGCAAAGCGCAATGGCATTGGAGTAAAATGTTTCCTCCTTGAGGACATAAACACCCTTTTCATAAACCTCCAGAGCCTCTTGCTGGCGGTTCAGTTTCATATATAAGTCGCCTAATTTGTTGTATAGCGAACCTTCCTTAGGGAAATCCTGAATTGCCTTTTGCAGTTCACTGATTGCCTTATTTATCTCACCTTTTGACTCTAATTCGGCAACCATTCTTTTTATTGCACCAAGGTCAGCCATATTATTCAAACTTTAATCCTAAATTACCTACAACCCTTTCCACAATTGACTCGTCAATACTTTGCTTTCGCTGCACATATCCTTCAAGGAGGGCGTTATCGCAGATAATATTTACAAGCCTTGGCCTGCCATCAGAATAACGACATATGTATTCCATAGCCCCAGGGGTGAAGATCTGGGTCTGGGCACCAGCAATACTGAGTCGGTGCGAGATATAGGCTTTAATTGTATTACTGCCCAGTGGCTTCAATTTTACCTTCACAGCAATTCGCTGATAAAGTGCGCGATTCAATGCCAGAAATGACTCAAGCTCTGGCAATCCGCTTAAGATAAAAGAAATGAGCCGGGTATCGGCAATCTCAAGGTTTAAAAGCCCTCTTATCTCTTCAAGTATCTCAGGGGACTTTATCTTATTAGCCTCATCAATGATTATGACGGTCTTCTCATTCCGGCGATAAATTTCATTCAAACGACTGGAAATTCTTGAAATTATCTCGGTTGTTGTAGTTCCCAGATCAGTTAGACCCAGCAGGTTTGCAATCTTGGCAAATAACCATCCTGATGGAAACTCCGAGTGGGTGAGTATGATTAGTCCGCAATGGAATCGTCCCATTGAATGCAACTCACTAAGCAATTTCCGCACAAGCATCGTCTTACCCGTTCCAATATCACCAAGCAGTACCGCCAGTCCCCTGGTTCCCCTTGCGGCGTGGAATAAATACTCCTTGGCCAGGGCATGTTGCGGTGAATTGAAATAAAATTTTGGGTCAGGATGATTGGCAAATGGCTCAAATTTCAAATGGTAAAACTCCTGATAATCCACTATGCCTCCCTAGATAAATGCAATATTCTCACTTTCGGTTCCAAATTCTTCTCCCTTTTGAGGGTATTCTTTGATTATCGGTTTTTCTTTTATCGGTGGCTCCTCAACAATCGTTGGATAACCTTCTTCTACTACCACCGGGGACACCGATTCCTGAGGCAAGGGCTCCGGAATAGGGGACGTCTCCACTGCCTCTACGACAGATACCTTTGGCATATCCTTCTCTTCAGCAGGTTGTGGGATAACCTTCTCCTCAGTCTCAACAGGTACCGTCGGTTCAGTTGGTTTTTTAAATTCCATCTTACCACCTAATAGTTCATACATCTCCCGGGTATCACGATAATCAGGATTTATAGCCAGGATATGTTCAATTTCTCTGAGGGCATTTTCAAAGTCACCAATCCCTTCATATGCCGAAGCCAGCAGGTAGCGCAAGCCAAGTTTTTGGTCTTCGGGTATCTCTTCAAGGAGAATAACCGGCCCGAGGATCTTAATCGCCTCACTATATCTACCCAGTTTTATCAAAGAACCACTGATTATCTCTACGGAATCGGGCCAGAACTGGCGCTCCTCTCTGTTATCAATTATCAATGACAGCGCCATATCGTATAACTCCGCCTCATAAGCCATTTTTGCCAGTTCCACCTTTTTTTTAATATCTTCGCTCTCCCAGACGATATTCGTCCTCAACTCATCAAACTCCTTTGCCAGTTCAAAGGTGGGCTTGGCTGCGATCGTCTCTGCCTCCTTTAAAAGAAATTCAATATCCGCAATCTGCCCTTCTATTGGCTGAGATACTGGTTCTGGAGGTTTTTCCAGGGGGGGCTGACTGACCTCAGCCTTCGGAGTAGATGGGATTTCAGGTGGAGTAAATCCTTCAATCTCTTTGCTTAAATCTTTCAACAGATCCAAATCGCTCTGGATTTCAGCGACACTCATCTCTTCCGCGGGAATTTCCCTCTTGGGTGCTTCGGGAACTGATTCGGTTACAGCCGGTTGCTCAACTTTTGGGGTAGCAGTTTCTGGGATTACTTCTTCTTCCTTTTTTAGCGGCTCTTTGAGGTCTTTCAGCATCTTCAGTGCCTCCGCATTGTTTGGGTCAATTTCAATTATTCTATTTAAAACCGAAATCGCCTCGTCAACCCGGTTGGATTTTATGAGGTCGCTTGCCGCCCGGCTAAATTCTACTATTGCCTCATCTTTGGAACCAATCTCATAGAGTAAATTGCCCAATTCAATACGACTCTTGGGGTCAAGTTCTTCTCCTCCGTCAAGATTGGGTAAAAATTTCCTGATTTCACTCAAAACCGTTTCATCCCCTATCTCTTGGGCAATCCCTTTCAATCTCAATAACTCATCCTCTGCCTCCCGCTGACGATTTATCGCGTATAGTAATTTGGCAAAGGATAATCCTAATGGTAAATTCTTCGGTTGTAATTCTACAATTTTCCTCAGGCCCGCCACAAAGATTCCCTCCTCGTTTTTTTCCATTGCTTTTGAGGCGAGATTCAATAATTTTTTAATTGACTCATTGGGTAAACCATAGAAACGATATAAATCAACCAATCTGAATACAACAGTCTCTTTTAAATCCTCAATATCCAGTATCTTTTCCAGACACAGAATCGCCTCTTTATATTGACCGTTGTGGGTGTAATTTTCTGCCGCGTGTTCATAGCGGGCAATGGCTTCGGCAGGCTTTCCTAACTTAATTGCGAGGTCACCGCAGAGCTCTAAAACCCGGGCACGGTCGGGGTCCTCCTCAAGGGCACGCCGCAGGATAATCTGTGCCTTCTCATACCTTCCTTCTTTTATAAATTGACGGCTCTTCTCCAGCAGGTTTGTTTCCATAATTTCCCCATTTTATAAAGTATAATTGATTTTGCAACTTTGTCAATACCCATTTTAAATTAGAAACCTTTTGGAAAATAGCGTCGCACACTCATCATAAAGCCCGGCTTCATGAACATTGAGGTCATCAATCTCTTTCCTTGTTTTTTCAACAAATTGGCTGTCAGTGATGGAGGGTAAGTTCACAAGGACATTCAATCGGGCACCCAGGAATCCACTGTGGATTGTATGAATAGCAACTCCGATATCGGAAAATGCATTCTTCAATCCTTTATCAAGAAGTATGCGTACAGAGGGATAAAGGGCTATTATCTTCTTGGCGACTGCCAATGGAACCAGGGCGGCATTTTTCAAAGATTCTTGAATTGATTCCTCTCTCTTTCTAATTTCATAATCCGTTGCCTTTGGTAGCTTATATGCCTTCATTACACCGTCAAATGCCTCTTTATCCTTTTCAATCAATTTGTAAAATTCAGTTGTCTCAATCCTCAAATTACCGGTAATATCTTTCAACTCCGGGTCGTTGGTCTTTTTTAAAGTAATTCCGGCAACCATTGCCAGAAGTCCTGCACCCAGCGCACCCAAAAGGGCAGCAACACTACCTCCCCCGGGTGTTGGAGTAGGTTCAGAAAGTGCTCTCAAGAAATCAAAGAGGGTTGATTTTTGAACCGAACCCCGGAGATGGTGTTCAAGAATCTGATTTTCATTAAAGTTATTAAGCTGAAGATAGTAAAGAGCAACATCAATCAATGCCTTTTCCGGGACAAGCCCAACGATTTCAGACTCTTTTACGGTAACCCCATAACGATTCGCCTCAGACTTTACAACCTCAAAGACACGATAGAGTGGGGTCTGGAGATAATTGGTCATATTTATTGAAACCTGGGCAAGATTCTGCTCCTTCAATTCAAAACCCAGTGCCTTGGCATATCTAAATCCACCATCCTTAAACCTTATTGCTCGGGCGATGTTCTTGGCAATATTAACATCGGTGGTATTCAAATTGATGTTATAGGCAATCAATGGAAAACGGGCACCAATCACCGTTGCACCAGCGGTAGGATGAATCTTGGGTTCCCCAAAATCAGGAAAACGGTCCGGATTCGTCTCAATCTCGCGCTGTAAGGCTTCAAATTCACCCTTTCTGATGTTTGCCAGATTCTCCCGCTCCGGCCGGGTTGCAGCGGCCTCATAGAGATAGACAGGGATTTTGAGTTCGCGGGCAACCCTTTCACCCAATCTCTTTGCCAGGGCAACACACTCCTCGGTTGAGATATTACTTATCGGCACAAAGGGAATGACATCTGTCGCCCCAATCCTGGGATGTTCACCCTTGTGTTTCGTAAGGTCAATCAATTCTGTGGCTTTCTTTGTTCCGCGAAACGCCGCCTCAAGGACCATTTCGGGCTCACCTATGAAAGTTACCACTGCCCGATTGTGGTCGGGATTCATCTCCACATCAAGAACCTGAACACCCGTACTGGCAATCTCCTTTACTATCTCATCAATCTTTGACCTATCCCTGCCTTCACTGAAATTAGGGACACATTCAACAATTTGTATCATATATTATCTTCCCCCTTTTTAGCACAAGTTTTATAATATCCTCACCGAATTGATATGAAATCTTCTTATAATTGTCTACAGCCCAGACTACCAGATCAGCCTGTGCGCCGGGCTGGATACAACCAACCTTCGGATATAAATCCAGTGCCCGTGCAGCATTGGCGGTAGCACCAACAAGTGCCCTTTCCACAGGTATACCATAGAGTAAAGAAGCGAGGGAGATGATTTTGGGCATCGCATAAATTGGACAGGTTCCTGGATTAAAATCTGAGGCAATCGCTATCGGTAGTTCCATCTTTATGAAGCAGCGGACATCGGGTTTCTTTCTTGTTCTTAAAAATAGCGAAGTTCCCGGTAAGAGGACCGGTACTACATTCGCTTTTTTCATCTTTTCTATTTCTAATTTTGTAGTATAAATAAGATGGTCGGCAGAAGTACAGCCAACTTCAGCCGCAAGTGCTGCACCACCCGAATTAGAGAGTTCATCGGCATGAATTTTTAACTTAAGGCCCAAATCCCTTGCCTTCTTCAAGACCTTATGGCTCTCCCTTACACTGAATGCGATACTATCACAGAAGATATCACAAAACTGGGCAAGTTTTTCACTTGCAACCTGTGGTATTAACTCGCTGTTAATTTGGTCAATATAATCTCTTCTTTTTATCCGGGGAGGAATTGTATGGATTAAAAGGGTTGGTATTACATCAATTGGCGATGTCTCTTGCAATCTTTTAATTACCCTTAAAATCTTTAATTCCCCATCGGTAGTAAGACCATAGCCACTCTTTACCTCTACGGTTGTTGTGCCATGTTTAATTAAATTTTTTATCCGCGACATCGCCGAATTGTATAACTCTTCCTCGGTTGCATTCCGGGTATGGCGAACGGTCGTCATAATTCCACCGCCTTTTTTTGTTATAGTCTCATATCGCACACCAGCAATCCTTGCCGAGAATTCTTCCTCGCGCGAGCCGGCAAAGACCAGATGTGTATGGGAATCAACCAGACCCGGTGTGACCACACATCCCTGGGCATCAATAATATCAATCTTCTTGCCCTTTTTAGATATGCTACCGAGCTCACGAATTGTTTCACCCTCAATGAGTATTGAACCTTCGGATATTAACGTAAAGTTATTACACATTGTTAGAATCTGGGCGGCATTATTGATTAAAATTGCCATCGGTCTATTTTATCCCAAAAAATTTGTAAGTCAATACCCTATTGCCACAGATACCACCACCGCAATTTACAGCACTCTTCTACTTGTCGCAAAAATGTTGCAAAATAAAAAAACATACTGATTCTTACATGGGTTAAGGCGTTAGCCTTTTATACAACAGAAACAGTGGCGGACAAGATATTCAAGTGCCCTTCTCCTGAATATCTTTGGTATTTGACGGAAGTAGCTTTGAGGGGCTTAACCGTTTATATCCGGGCCAGATTCTTGGGTGGAACAGAGTAGAATTGGATAGAATCAGAGTACTGATAGCGGTGTCTGGTTTCGTATCTCATTTCTACCGCCGGTTTTTCGGTTTTTTTTGTGAATAAGAGAAGGTCAACAGCTCGCATCAGAATCATTCCAAGCAAGAAAGAGGCGGCAATGGTGAGAATCCTGCGACCACATCCCTGATGTATAGGAATTTTAATAATTCTGAGGGAACCCTCATCTTTATCCTCTCCCTTTTTAAGGGAGAGGGCAGGGGTGAGGGTTGGGTCTTGAGCCCCTGATGTACCTGGCAAAAAGGATTTTTGTTTTATCCGAATCTGTCTTCTAACTTTTTCATATACCGATTGCGATGGTTTGAATATAGATTTTTTCCTGAAAAGTTCAACAAGACTTTCCAGTGCTTCTAACTTCTTTCGGCAATCGTGGCAGACCAATAGATGTTCATTGATCTGTATCTCAATCTCCGGCTCAACATCACCCAAGAGATAGCCTTCAAGACATTCGGCTATCTTTTGGCAATTCTGAAGAGACATTAAATCCTCCTCGGATATATCAAATCCCTCTCCCCCTGTGGGAGAGGGCAAGGGTGAGGGGTAACCAATTTTATCACCCTCACCTTTATCCTCTCCCTTCAAGGGAGAGGATAACATTATTAAATTTTAAATTTCTTGGTATTTTTAAGTCCTTCATAACCCCATCTCCCTTCTCAGTTTTCTAATCCCCTCATGCATCCTTGACTTTACCGTGCCGATGGGGATACACAATACATCTGCAATCTCCTGATAACTCATCTCTCCATAAAATTTCAAGACAATCACCGAACGATAGATTTCCGGTAGTTCATTCAGTAATTTCTGCACCTCCCAATTACTCAGGCGCTGCTCGTTTTGAGAAGTATTGTGCTCAGTTAACTCAATGGGCAGACTTATTTCAACTCTATTTTTGCGCAATAGTTTATATGCCTGATTAGTTGCGACTCGATAAAGCCATGCCTTCAAGCTCCCCCGATTATCTAAATTTGAATTTGCCAATTTTGTAAAGGTCTCAACAAGAATATCCTCGGCATAATGCCAATCTCCAATTAAACGCACGAGATAATTGAACAATCCATTACAGAATCTATTATAAATTGTAGCAAACGCCTTCTCATCATTATTATCCTTGAATAGTCTATACAAGGAAAATGAGTCAAGATTATTATAATCTTCAACCATTATAATCCTACAATACAATTTTTTGTAGCAAAAATTAAGATTTTATTGAACCCATCACCTCTATCCTCTCCCCACTTTAGTGGGGAGAGGGCAAGGTTATAATGCCTAATTGGTTTCGGTTTATCCGAGTTGGGATTTTGAATATTTGCTTTCATTTATTTATAAAGCATAACAGATAAAATTTCTCATTTTCCTTCTTGATATTTTTTTATCAAATCAGGAATTTCTTTATCTTCGGGATTCTCTTTTAAACAATCCGCAAGAATTTTTATCGCCTCTTCTTTATTGTAATTTTCATAATAGACTTTTGCAATATTTCTTTTCATTCGCAAATCCACTTCAGGCATAGCGAGTATTATTTTAAAGATTGAGTCAGCTTTTTCTTTTCTCTCTAATTTAATATAAATTAAAGCCTCATTATACAAGATTAGATATTTAAATTTTTTCATTGTGAATTGTTTGGCAACCTCTATTTCTCTTATTGCCTCCTCATATCTATTCTGCCTCTGCAAGGCAAAAGATAATTCAAAGAAGCAGGCCGAATAGTGTGTTCCTAAAGCCTGCATTTCTTCGGTCAGTGAGTCATAGGGAATTGACTGAATTTTTTTAAAACTGAATTTATTGTGTAGTAAAACCATAGTCCTTTCAACATCTACAGAAAATCCCGGTCTTGTTTCAACCTCACCCTTCCCAATTTCATATACAAGACCACAAAGTTTAAGTGGATAACCATATCGTTCAGGCTGCCCCACGGTCGTAGAAAAAACAACCGGTCTTTTATTCTTGTTTATAAGTTTTTTGATCAACTGCTCCGAGACAGAAATAATTTCTCCGTTTTCTTTTTTGGGCTTTAGACTATCAATTTCTTCCTCTGTCATCTCCAGGGGCAAACCATTCTTTACCAGATATTTTACATAACCCTTGCTGTTGAATAAACTCCTATTTATTATCATAACATCCCTCCTGAATCCATTTTTTTCCTGCAAATACCATGCGGGATATGTATCATTATCACCGTTGGTGATTAAGATTGCATCCTGTGGGGCTGACTTTAATATATTCTCATTCATTTCCAAAAGCATCTCAAAGTCAATCGTTCTTCTGAACCTCAATCTTGCCTCCTTTTCCCAGGTATCGGTTATAAGGGCAAAACCTTCTTTTCCAATGAAGACTTTTTCCATCAGCGAAAGCCAATCAAGACTCCGGTATAGCTGTAGAAACCCTGCGACTACTCTATGGACATCACTACTTTCAAAAAGTTCAATGTGGTCAAATGAAAAAGGTGAAGGCTCTATAGGCGTAAGCCAGCCTGATTCAACTGCAACAAGACCATCGCCGGCATTCTCTTCAGGTAGGGCACCATCAAACATTTTTTTTCCCATAATAGAAGCAAAATTTATGTGAATGTCAATATCCCGTACTCCATTTGCTCTTATCCATGATATAAATTCTGATTCTGGTTCTAAATTCGTAGCATTCTCACCCAATCCATCAACAAAGAAGAATCTATATGGGCTCCTACCAATCTTAACGCTATCCCAATTTGCAAAGTTTGAACCAAAGAAGGGGGTGCCTATCGTGATAATCGCGGATGAAATATCATTTTGATAAAGAGATGTATCTGCGGCATAGCGATGTGTAATTAGCCCACCAATGCCAAAACTTACTACATCCAATCTGAATCCTCCATATTGCTGGTGTAATTTTTTAAGCTCTTCAGCAAGGAATCGGGCATTTTCTTCTACGGAATTATCGTTCGGATAGATAAATATCCAGAGCGGAAAGTTATAGCCATTTTTTCTTAATACCTTCTGGAAATTTTCTAAGTGATTGCTCAGATAAATATCACTTACAATGAGTAGTGCAGAGTCCGCCTTTGCAGGGTTGATTATGCCGTATCTTGCCGGTGATTCAATAATATAATATTCGCCACCGTGCCAGATTTTCGCCTGCAGGGTCTCACCCACAACCCTTGATTCGGCAAGAGGCACAAATCCCTTTCCAATTTTCCAGGCTAACTTAAGGCGCGGATTTTTTGTGGGATAAGAAAATAATATCGGCTTTTCAAAAATCAGGGTCTCGGGTTTAATCGTTATAGATTTACCGGTAAAGATGTAGCCGTTATCGTAAGTTTTTTTGAATATTCCCTTCTGTTCAAATATCTCTATGCGGATTTTTGTTGACTCCGGGATACCTGCCTCCTCAATCATAAATTTTGCACTATCTATGCGAATGACCGAGCCTTTAGCCGCTACTAAAGTTTCAACAGACTTCACCGGGCAACCAGAAAATAGGATTGACAAGGCAAAAAGTAAAGCCTTTTGTCGAGTAGGCATCGTACCTCCTTTCACCCTCACCTTAATCCTCTCCCTTCAAGGGAGAGGGGAGGGTGAGGGTCTCATCTAAACCTTCTATATTAATAATCCATTTTTCGGCAAAAAGGTTCGGTTATTCGGAAAGACTCCTCAATTCCTCCTCAGTGAATCCAAAATAGTGGCCAATTTCATGGAGTAAGACATCATAGATAAGGTCCTTGGTTTTTTCTTCACCTTGAGCCAGGTGTTCAATATTGGCTTTAAATAGCGTAATCTTATCCGGCAGGACATTTCCATACCAGAAACCCCGCTTTTTTAAGGGCACACCCTGATACACACCCAATAGACCCTTCTGGGGAATTGGCTCATCTTCAATGACAATCTCTACATTCTCCAACTTTTCCCTTAAAATCTTGGGCAATCTCTTCAAAGACTCCCTGACAACAGCCTCAAATTCTTCTCTGGTCATAGTTTAACCAACTCCTTTTGATAATCCGCGGATTTCAACTTAAATTCTGAAATTCCTCGGCTTCGCCTCAGAACGACAGAAAAGAAAAACCGGGCCTGCCTATTATATATCTTCAAATGAGCCTGTCAACCATACCATTTTAAAATTATCAAAAACCTTGATTGAACTGAATTATCGCATATAATATAAAAACAAAGATGAAAAAATTGATTATCGGTATGGGCAATGAATATTACGGAAATGATGCCTTAGGGATAATCGTTGCCCGAAAATTAAGGGAAACCCTTCCTGAATATGATTTAAAGACTGGTGCCTTTAGCGGCGTTGATTTTTTAGAGGCAATTGAAGAATACGATGAAGTAATCGTAATAGATAGTATTGTAAACCCTGATAAACCTATCGGTGATGTTGTTGAACTCAAAGTAGAAGATTTTGCAGGACTGAAAAGTTTCTCTTATCTACATAGTATGAGTTTCGCCTCAGCAATTGAACTGGGCAGGCAATTGAAACTCAAACTGCCCGAAAAGATTAAAATCTTCGGGATAGTGGTTGACAAAAAGGGAGAAATTGGCGAAGAATTGAGCCCTCATTTAAGAAAAGAATTAGAATCAATGTTGACATCAATAAGGAAAATGTTATAATTGTATATGAAACTGCTGCTGGTCTCACCCCGTTCCTCGGAAAAAAAATCACCGATCGGCTTAAAGATTCCCCAGCTTGCCCTGCATATCCTTGCGGCACTCACCCCACCCGATATAGAACTTACGGTAGTAGATGAACAGGTAAGCGATATTGACCTTAAGCAAAATTACGACCTTGCTGGAATTTCAATAATGACCGCAAATGCACCAAGGGGATATAAACTGGCAAAAATCTTAAAAGAAAAAGGCACGAAAGTTGTCTTTGGCGGCATTCACGCATCGGTTTTACCTGATGAGGCATTAAGTCATGGAGATGCGGTTGTCATCGGTGAGGCTGAAGGAATCTGGCAGAAGGTCATTGAGGACTTTAAAAAAGGGCGATTAGAGAAAATCTATCGCCCCGGCCCATTTGATATGAGTAATTCTCCACTGCCCAGAAGGGATCTGAATCTTGAACCGGTAATACTTGGCTACAAATGGCCCGGTTTTTTCACCACCCGGGGATGTCCTTACAACTGTGAATTCTGTTCGGTAAGTGATATATTCGGTAAAAGAATCAGGCACCTGCCGATCCCATTGGTAATAAAAGATATTGAAAATTCCGGAGCGAAGATTTTTTTAAATCTTGATGATAATGTAGTTGGAGACCCGGGATATGCAAGAGAGTTATTTCAGGCGCTTATCCCATTAAAGATTGAATGGGGCGGTCAGAGCACAATCAGTATCGCCAAAGACCCTGATTTATTGAAACTCTGTGCCAGGTCAGGATGTAAGGGACTGTTTATTGGGGTGGAATCAATCTCACCGAAATCTTTAGCAGGTTTTCGCAAGACACTAAAGACACTTCAAGAAAACATAGATGCAGTAAAAAGAATTCAGGATGCCGGAATTCTCTTCCATCCATCTTTTGTCTTTGGCCTTGATGATGATAAAAAGTCAATATTTGACCTCACCCTTGACTTCTTATATAAAACAAAGATTACAACCGCAACATTTAATATTCTTACCCCCTATCCGGGCACCAGGCTTTATCACCGGCTCAAGGCGGAAAATAGGCTCCTCACCGAAGACTGGAGTAAATATAATCACTCCACAGTTGTCTTCAGGCCGAAAAATATGAGTGTGGAAGAATTAACCGATGGATACTACAGATTAAAAAAGGAGTTCTATTCAATATCCAGTATCTGCCGCAGGATTGCAAGGCTACAAGAGATTTCTCATCCGGGTCTGGTTCAGTTTTTCTATGCAGTATTCAATAACATTGCCGGGAGAAAGATAACTCCCGAGGCGTGTAGCAATAAGATAGATCGTCAGGGGCATGCCCCGGACGCCGTCAGTCGCAACCGTAAACTATTTTAATTGAAAAAAAATTCAAAAAATCCACGCATATTTTAAAGTATAGGAATTTGAAAAATTCCTATACTTTAGATTTAAACAGATTGAAACGGATGCAGACGGATAGGATAACTTTATCCGTTTACATCAGTCTTCATCCGTTTGAATCGTCAAGTAACCGAACGAAGTGAGGTTATCTTGAGATATTTCATTCTTCGCCTTTCCCTGACAATTTGCTGGTTTTAGGTCCAAACCAGCCTCCTAAAGATAATTTAATACCACCCTGAAAGCCCCATACTGAAAAATGTTTCAATGCTATACCTAAACCTAATTCTACCCCTACGCAAAAAAAAGAAATACCAACACGGGGCATTAAATAATGGTAATTGTGGTTAACCGGCCAGAGATTTGTTGTAACACTGGTGTATATAACTGGTGCACCAAAGCCCAGGGTATTCCATCTTGCATAAGGAAGATAATAGATGGATACAGGAAGATAAACTCCACTTACCTCACTTGGCTCATAAACTATAAAACCATCAATAACACCAGCACCAATTCCAAATCTTGATAGTGGATGGGGAAGGCCAAAAGCGCACCTGCCCACGCCAAGATTTAAAAAATATGAAAATATAGGTCCAATTGTCCCATCAAGAACACTTGCATAAACCCAAGATTCAGCTTTGTGGTTATTACTCCAAACTGTATTGGGTAAAATTAACAAAGTCACTAATATAATAGCCAGCAAATTTTTAAGTAATAGTTTAGTTTTTCCTAAAACTCTAACTATATCATTGGCCCTCATAGCAAAATTCCTATGTAACATTATCCTCAGAATTTGATTTCTGTCAATACCCAATTTGAATCCCGATAATATAGCAGGTTAGGGGTCAAATCTCTACATTATACATTAGGGTTGTTGAAAATTATGAATCAGCGCTCCTTATCATGCTGAATTTATTTCAGTAATCAGGAATTTAATCTTCCGGTGCGGTCTATTATATCATCTATTGGGGTGTAGAACGACATCCCATTTACACTCTGTTTTTTAATCGCTCTCATTTCTTTCCTCTCTTATTCTGAGCAAAGCCCTTCGTTTCACTCAAGGGTAAACTTTAGCGAAATGAAGAATCTCCGCTTGTTTATGGCATTTTGCGATTCTTCGCCCGCCCCGCCGTCCGCCATGCAGTGTGGCGGATGGCGGGCTCAGAATGACAAGGGATAATCCGGACTAA
This sequence comes from Caldifarciminota bacterium, assembly GCA_039802265.1. GTDB lineage: Bacteria > Hydrothermota > Tepidihabitantia > SM23-42 > JAOAFX01 > JBDRWI01. Next base: position 22,641 of record JBDRWI010000027.1, read on the forward strand.
ATGGCGGTCCGCAGGGCAGTAAGTTACAGATCACAAGGGAATTTGCACTATTTAAATACCACCTCTCCCCTTTCCATCTCCACATTTATCTTGTCATTCTTTTTAAATTCACCTGCAATAATCTTCCTTGATAGCGGATTTTCAATCAAGCGTTGAATCGCCCGTCTTAATGGTCTTGCCCCATAGACCGGGTCAAAACCTTCATGGGCAAGATATTCTTTTACTTTATCACTGAATTCAATTTTAAATCCAAATTCTTCTATACTTTTTGCAACCTTTTTCAATTCCCTATCCACAATCCCTTTAATTTCATCAAAGCCCAATGGTTTAAAGACAATTACCTCATCAATCCTATTTAAAAATTCCGGCTTTACACTTCGCTCTAAAACCCGATAGACCTCCTCTCTTGTCTTTTCATAATCATATCTACCATTCTTTAAGTTCTCCACGATTATATCACTCCCTAAATTTGATGTCATTATTACAATTGTATTCTTGAAATCAACAGTTCTCCCCTGACCATCAGTGAGTCTTCCATCATCAAGAAGTTGTAGCAGGATATTAAAGACATCCGGATGTGCCTTTTCAAATTCATCAAATAGAATCACCCGATAAGGTCTGCGCCTTACCGCCTCGGTGAGTTGTCCCCCTTCTTCGTATCCAACATAGCCCGGTGGGGCACCGATGAGCCTTGATACGGTATGCTTTTCCTGATATTCGGTCATATCAATCCTTACCATCGCCTCTTCAGTATCAAACAGAAATTCTGCAAGGGATTTTGCCAGTTCAGTCTTGCCCACACCGGTTGGACCCAAAAAGATAAAAGAACCAATAGGTCTTTTGGGATCCTTTAGACCTGCCCGCGCCCTTCTAATTGCATCACTAACCGCATTAACTGCCTCCTCCTGGTCAACCAGCCTTTCGTGAATCCTTTCTTCCATCTTCAATAATTTATTCATCTCTGACTCAAGCATCCTTGATACCGGAATTCCGGTCCAACTGGAGATAATCTGGGCAATGTCATCTTCGGTCACCTTATCATCAATTCCGCGCTGTTTCATCCACTCGGACTTTTTCTTTTTATATTCTTTTTGCAGCCTTTCCGTCTCATCCCTCAATTCTGCTGCCCGTTCATAGTTACGCATCTCCACTGCCTGCCTTCCCTCTTCATTTAACTTTTCCAGTCTCTTTTCCATCTCCTTCAATTCATCCGGCATTGAATATATTTCAATCCGTGCCCGGGCACATGCTTCGTCTATCAAATCAATTGCCTTATCGGGCAGGAATCGCTCAGTCAGATAACGATCAGAGAGTTTCGCTGCCGCCTCAATTGCGGATTTATCAATAGTAACCCCATGATGGGATTCATAACGATTCTTTAAGCCCTCTAAGATTTTTATTGTATCCTCAACCGATGGTTCACCAACATAGACCGGTGCAAAGCGCCTTTCCAGTGCCGCATCCTTTTCAATATGCTTGCGATACTCATCAAGGGTAGTTGCACCGATACACTGCAACTCACCCCGGGCAAGTGCCGGTTTTAACATATTTGAGGCATCAATCGCCCCCTCGGCAGCACCGGCACCAACGATTGTGTGTAGTTCATCAATGAATAATATTATCTCACCCTTACCCTTTCTTATCTCATCCATCACCGCCTTGAGTCGCTCTTCAAATTCACCACGGAATTTTGAACCGGCAACGAGTGCCCCCATATCCAGGGCAAGAATCCTTTTGTCCTTTAATATCTCGGGCACATTCTTTTCTACTATCTTTTGAGCCAATCCCTCAACAATTGCGGTCTTACCGACACCCGCTTCCCCAATCAAAACCGGATTATTTTTGGTCCTTCTTGAAAGGATTTGAATCACCCTCTTTATCTCATGTTCCCTCCCAATCACCGGGTCCAGTTTTCCCTGCCTTGCCAGGGCAGTGATATCTCTTGCATACCTCTCAAGCGCCATATACTTACTCTCCGCATCCTGGTCGGTAACCCTTTGACTTCCCCTGATTGTCTGTAGTGCCTGATAAATCTTCTCCTTTGTAATACCAAATTCCCTCAAGAGTTTTCCGGTCTCCCCTTCTCTATCCTCGGATATTGCCAGAAACAGGTGTTCAGTTCCGACATATTCGTCCTTCATCCTCTGTGCCTCGGTCTGGGCAATAGATAATAACATCTTAGTCCGCGGGGTGATATAAATCTGGGCAGTGGCACCACCATAGACCTTGGGCTTCAGTTCCAGCGCGGACTCCAGCCGCCGCTGGAGCACTTCAGGCATAATATCCATTCTTTTTAATATTTTGGGCACAAGTCCATCTTCCTGTCTTAATAGCGCGAGAAATATGTGTTCCGTATCCAGTTCCTGATGGTTATACTCATCAAGAATCTCCTGGGCTGATGCTAATGCCTCCTGTGCCTTCTGTGTAAACTTATCGTATCTCATACAAAATTTAGACAGCAATATTCACAGATTGTTTAGCATTAGAGCGCGTGGTATTCGGTATGGCTCTAATTAACGGACCAGAATTATCTTTTCGGTACTGTTAATGTTATCACCGATAATCCTTACAAAATAAATCCCCGGTCCAGCTTTCCGTCCCTGATTATCCATTCCCTTCCATACTACACCTTTAGTTCCTTTTAAGTCCTCATAGCCTTTTATGAGCCGTCCCAGTACATCATAAATCTTCAATTCCCTCACAGCCTCAGTATCGAAACTGATATAGAAACTATTGCTACTAACACGCGGCAGGACCGAAATCGTTGATTTATGTAAAACATCCTTTTCTTTTACTGCGCCTGAAGGTGCCCCTCCACATAGGGCAAGGAGATGGGCAACACCATTGGTAGATTGTGTACCCACAACGACATCCGGGTATCCGTCAAAACTGATATCACCTACAGCCCTAATTGAATAGATCAATTTCCCTTCGTTATACGACCATATCAAATCACCATCTACCCCACTGAGACAGTATACAATCCCTGGTGTTTGATTCCCGAATAGAATATCAAATTTACCATCACCATCAATGTCGCTTATCGCATCGGTGGTCCAGACATTACTATTAGCAGGATATGTCCAGAAGACATTACCGTTCAGGCTATTAAGCACATAGAATGTTGAACCAAGACTTGCTACTCCAATCCCCGGGATATTGTTCGCAATGAGGTCGGGAATGGCAACCACCTTGATAACCAAACCGCCGACATAACGCGCCCATATTCTTGAACCACTTAAACCACTTAAGCAGAAAACCGAATCACTCCAGGTTCCAGCAATTACATCGGGAATATTATCCCCGCTCACATCCGGTATTGATATCACCGACATCACATCACCACCACAGTAATATGACCACAGGGGTGTATATACTACACCACTTGAACCACCGCTGATACAATATACCCGGCGGTCAAGGCTGTTACCCCAGGCGCCACATATGGCATCAACAATACCATCACCATTCACATCATTAATCCAGTTAACACTACCAATTGCATCCTGTGCCCGGAAGCGCCAGATAATATCACCGGTCGCCCCGGAAAAGCAATAAATGCTACGCGGTCCACCCGCTGGTGTGTTATTGCCACCAACACCCGCAAGTACCTCACCAATGTTATCGCCATTTATATCGGGCATTGGTTTCACCGAATAGACCCAGCCGCCTTCACCATCATACCAGTGGGTATCATAACGCCAGATTACCTGGCCCGTTGCACCATCAATTGTATATACCGACCGGTCGCCCCAGGCAGTTCCCAAAATAATGTCCGAAATTCCATCATTATTGTAGTCATCGCCCAGAATAAGACAGTCATCACCCCAGGAACCGGAAGTTGTATCATCACCAAATTTCCATCGCAAAACACCTTGATTTGAACTATTTCCCCAAAATACATTAAGATGTTGAACCGTCTCTCCACCGGCATTATAAGACTCTGCGGCAACATCATGTATTCCATCGCCATTTATATCACCAATGTCTGCAACACAGACAACATTATCCGGAAAGTTATACATCCATAGTAAATCACCACCCTGGGGGAGTGTAGTATCAATACTGGCACTCAACTGAATAAGAGTTGGACTTGACGGGTCATTGCTGAATATACTCGCCGTGCCATTGTAACTGCCACTTCCGGTTGCCCTCGTTATTGTTTGCACTTCAGCGGTATCAAGGCAGGGGACCACAACAGGATATGTTTCTCTTCCACTGAAAAACCTGAAATCACTGAAGATTATACTATCAATAATAAGCGGCGGATAACCTCCGTTTATTATCTGCAAGTAAAAATCCTTAACACAGTTTTTCCGCACAAGGTCAAAATTATGACTCGTCTCTGATGGATTTAAGAAGGGCTGGGCAAAAACCCCCCTTCCTTCAAGAAAGACAAGTGTCGTCTCATTGACCGGGTCGTTAGAAAGAATCACTAAGTTGGAACTGTAGTAGACATTGGTATCGGGCTGAAAATAGACTGTAATATTTGTATCAGAATCAGGGGCAAGATTCAAGGGAAAGGATAAAGGAGAGATAAAAAAGACTGGATTCAATGACCAGATAGAATCCAATGTTAGAAGACCGCTGCCGATATTGGCGATATTTAGGGTAAAGGAAAAGGTTGAATCAAGGGGAACAAATCCAAAATTATAACTCGTTGGTGTTATCTGAATATCCGGTGTCCCACCACCCTGTAAATCAATCTGATAGGCAACAAAGCCCGTTGAAGATGAGCCACGAGCAATCACCCATAGGTAATTCCCATCCCAGGCAAGGCCCCAGGGTCTATTCCCTGGTGAATCAAGGGAATCAATTATCTGTTTTGTAATGACATCAATCTTGTATATTCTATGTGTCCCACCATAATTACCATCATTGCAGACCCAGAGATACAATCCATCCCAGGTCGCACCCCAGGGTTGGGGTAACGATGGTATATCAATACTATCAAGGGCACTGCCATTATTCTTTTGAATCTTATACACCCTGCCGTCAGGACTGTAATAAACACAATGCCACAAATTTACCCCATCATTGGCAAGACCTGCCATATATTCTTTATGGGCAGGGATTGCATTGACCCTGGTTCCATTTATTGTATCAATTAAATAGACTGAATCGGTTCCGGTCAAATGGTCTGATACCCAGAGATTACCCTGGTCAAATGCCAGTCCATAACAATCCGCATTCTGCCGCCATCTTATCTTTTTCAGGATTGTACCATCGACGGGATTTAATTTGTAGATTGTATCACCATTCACGCCATAAGCACCGCACCACAGATAACTCCCATCCCAGGCAAGACCTGAAGCATTAACCGGTGCGGGTATGGCATTTATCACCCCCTGACTGTAAATAAAACCGATGAAGGTTGTTAATAAAAAGGTAAATTTCTTCATCCTTACTCCTTTCCGCATTTACGGAAGGTTCTGCCGATTTGAACGGCTAAAGGCTTTTCTCACTTTCTTAAGAAAGTGAGAAATATTCTATTTGCTGGTGGGCGGGTTTTATCCCCTCACCCTTTCCCTCTCCCTCTGGGAGAGGGAAAGAAAGGGGGATTTATCAGTGCAACAACACCATCTTCTTTGTTTCAGTATAGCCATCGGTCTCCAACCGTAAGAAATAAATGCCCTGAGGAAGTTCTCTTTGATTGTCGTCTTTTCCGTTCCAGTTGACTTCATAGATACCAACATATTGTTTTGCATCAATAAGAGTTTTCACATACTGCCCGGTGAGATTATAAATTTTTAGCGAGACAGCACAGGGTTTTTCAAGACCATATCTGATTCGGGTGGAAGAATAGAATGGATTGGGTTCTATCTGAAGGAAAAAGGGGGTGTTCTTAGCGATGGCAAAATCCTCTTCTATTCCAGTAAATGGATAGAACTTACCCCAGATCCGCATTGTATTTGCCGGATGGTTGTTGATATAGTCAGTAAAACCTGAATAGACAATGAGAAATT
>JBDRWI010000028.1:0-28284 GCA_039802265.1 Caldifarciminota bacterium
TAAAATAATAATAAAGCGATTAAAGCGGGGGATAAAACGATGGAGGTAATAAAAAAATGAGCGCTTCGCAAATGACGGAAAATGCGGTGTTTCGGAATTTCCGAACACCCACTTCTTGATAAAGGAGTCAACTATGAAGAATTGGCGCGGGAATTGGAGGTAATTCAGGATGACGAATATCAGAGAAGGTAATTTTTCGGGTAAGCAAGGTATAGAGGACACGCAGGAGTTTATTTGCTGTAGCAATTATGGCTTTTTTGGCTTTCATTCCTTGTTTCTTCTTTCGTTCATAGTAGATACGAAACATCTGGGTATAGAGGATAGTGCCGATGGTCATTTGGTAGATAGTTCGTCTGAGATGTCGGTTGCCCCGCTTAGAGATTCTGTATTGACCTTTGAATTTTCCGGATTCCTGAATGATTGGGTCTATTCCGCTGGCAGCGATGATTTTCTTGGGGCTATTCATAGTAGCAATAGTGGGAATCTCGGTGATGAAGTTAGCTGCTGTAAGTTCACCAATTCCTGGGATAGATGTGATGATTTCCATTGCTTCAGAGTAGTTGGCCTTGGCTTTGTCAATGAACTTTGGTTTGAGCCGAGCCAATTCTTCTTGCAGGTGGAAGAGTCTTTTGATGCAGCTTCTAAGGATTTCTTCCTGGTTTGGGTCATCGATGCTGATAGTGTTATGGATGATTTCCATGATTTCGCTGGTGGTAAATGGTATTTTTCGGCCCCTTCTGTGGGTGATTTTTCTGATTATGCTGGTGATTTCTGCTTCGGTCAATTCTTTAGCTCGACGTGTGGAGGGGACTTCAAGGAGGAATTCAAGGATTGTCTGGGTGAGGATGTTGTATCTGTGTGCCAGTTCATTGAAGATATTGAAGGTGATTTGTTTGATTCTGGTTTTGAGTTTAGCGATTTCTTGGGCGAGGATTTCGCATTCGCGTGCCAGGAGTTTTGTGGTATCGTCTTGGGTGTGGTTTATGATTTTAGTGGGGTTTTTGAGGAGGTAGAGGGCGATTATTTTTGCCGAGATTTTGTCGGTTTTGGTTTTTCTAAGGGTGTTGCTTTGGAGGAATTTTTTGGTAATCAAGGGGTTGATGAGGGTAATGTTATAGGTTTTGGTCTTCAGGAAGTTGAGGATGTTGATGTGGTAGTTGCCTGTGGATTCGATGCCGATAGCGATTTTTTGGGGATTGCCGATGGTTTGGAGGAGGGTGAGGATTTCATTAAATCCTTCTTTGGTTTGTGGGAATCTTTTTTGATTGATGATGTTTTCCTCTGTATCAATAATACAGAGGTCCAGGGTATTAAGGGATGCATCTATGCCGATGAAGTATTTAAAGTTAGGCATGGGTTAAGCTCCTTTCCCGCTGTTAGCGGATTAAAGATTGGAAACAGGATGCTTTCTCTTCCATCCTCCATGTTGATACGGGATCTATGTCCCAACCAACCTATAGGGAATGGAGAAAGCGGGGGACAGACTCCTTTACGGGCTCGTAGCCCCGGAGTTATGTCGTCCCCCTGTTTCCAATTCTTTGGTTCCATTGATTCATTAATCATAACTAAATTATATCCGAATTCAACATAGGAGGAGTTATGGTTAAGTTTTTTCTTTCCCTGGTTCTTTTATGCGCCATTGGCTGGGCACAGAGCGGGCAGGTGATTCTCCCCAAACCCGCCAATACGGATAACAAAATCTGCTGTGGCCGGCCGGTAAAGCCCTCAGAGGTAAGACCGGAAAAGATTGAAACCGAGCCAGGACCTCAACAGAAGTTGAGCGAGGGCTGGGCACTTGTGATAATAAAGGCAGAAGACCCCCTGACAATGAATGCCATATTGGATAGATTACAGAAGAATGGAGTTAATACCAATGGTCTGCGCTGGCCACCCCATTGTGCCTTAATCAGGGCAACAAAAGAGGATGAGACAAAGATTCTCCAAACCGAAGGGATTGAAGCAATATATTTTGAACCGGTGAAGCCCGAAGACATACCATATAAAGACGATCTGACCAATACCGCAATAAATTACTGGAATAGACTGCTCAGCGGTGAATTTGATGAGAGCATCCCGGTTCCCGGTCTTGAGCCACCCAAGAATGATATGCTCATTCCACCTCAGAATTACCGGTATCAATCAGATTATATGTTTGGTACTGTTGCCACCTGCATCTTCTTTCCGGAAAGCAATGGCTCAATTGACCCGAATCTGGAGAACTGGACAACCACACTCCGGGATAATGTTATCAATGAAGTCTCCGCTGGACTTCAACGCTGGGTTACCTGGGCAAGCAATGAGGTCCCTTCAATCAGTCTGAGTTTTTCGCTTTATTACTATGACTACACCCAACTCCCAACTGGCTATGAACCGATATCCCGGCCACAATCTGACGAAGGTCTATGGATAAACGATTGTATGAATGCCATCGGTGCGCCCGCCGGCAGTTATTTTAGCCGGGTAAGCTGGTTTAATGATTGGTTGCGCAGCAATTACGGAACCGATTGGGCACATTCAATCTTTGTTGCCAATTCATTAAATGATCCCGACGGTTGCTTTGCAGATGGTTACTCTGCCTATGCTTATCTTGGTGGGCCATTTCTGGTGATGACCTATGACAATGATGGCTATGGTATCGGTAATATGGACTGGGTGTGTGCCCATGAGACCGGTCATAACTTCTATGCCTTTGATGAATATTCTTCTTCGGGTTGTACCTGCACTCAATCCCATAATGGCTACGAGAATCAAAACTGTGCCAATAATTGTGCTACAAATAATACCTGTGTAATGAGAAACGCCCTTGAGACACCGGTAGAGTATTATTCAAAGGGCCATATCGGTTGGGATCCGGGAGTCTATACATTAAGTGATGACGTAACCCAGTCACTGGGTTATCCTTATCCCAAGGCGCGGAAATATCAATACAATCAATCAGTGGTCTACTGGGCAGCAACGGGTGTCCGTCCTAATTCAGGTTCCGACTGGGATATAAGGCTATATTCGGACACCGGATTTGGCACTCAACTGGCATATTCGGCCTACGGGGGCACGGCTGTTGACTTTGTTGTCGCAGACTACAATCATTCGCCAACCGGTGTGGATGCAATCTATGTCTCACGCTATTCAGGGACGAGCGGGGCAACCGTTGAATATGAAGATGGGACCGAGTCGTTCTCTTATCCAAACTCTTATTCAACAACCTGGGATGCAGGTGATGTGGTTGAAATCTTTGACTATTATGTTGGAAGTGCACCGATCAATCTTAACTTCAAACTTGATATCACCTCGGGTAGTGCTGATCTGGGATTTGGTCTTTTCAAATCTAATGGTTCTTCTTATTATGCCGGCAGGTCAGGTATGGTGGCCTATGCGGATGCCAATGGTGCCGGTGGTGATGAGACATTCGACTATAATGTCACGGCAAATGACTGGTATGGTATTATTGTCTGGGCAAATAATACCGCGTCAGCCAGTTATACCCTGATTATAGGTCAGGTGGAAATTGCAGAACAGAGTGAAATGGGAATTGAACGAGAACCCAAGCTCGTTGTCAAGCCAAATCCCTGCAAGGAAAATCCACTTATCAGATGGAATTTAATTTCGTCCAATAAAGTTCCAAGTTTAAGGATATTTGATACTACAGGGAAGTTGATAAAGGAATTTAAGATTAGAGAAAGTAGAGCAAAATCGGTATGGGACCTTAAAGATAAATATGGGAAAAGGGTTTCCGATGGTATCTACTTCGTCTGTCTTGAAGATGGTGGGGAGAGAACAATTGAGAAGTTGATAGTTGTGAAATAAAAAGAGTAGTCTTGATTATAACTCAGTATCCCTCACTTTCTGAGAGTGAGGGATGATTTTTTTCTTGACATACTTTGCAATTTATGTATGATTATCGTGCATTACCCTGCCGGGGTGGCGGAACTGGGAGACGCACCAGGTTCAGGACCTGGCGCTGGCAACAGCATAGGGGTTCAAATCCCCTCTCCGGCATCATAAAAATGCCGTAAACTTTGAAATGCCTAAACACCTGAAATGATAAAAAAAATTGAGCAAATCGTCTTTATCGGCTTGGTAATTTATACAATATTCTATTTTGTTGAATCTTTTATTATCATTACTTATCCATACCAGATTTCATATCCTGAAGGGTTTATTCTTAATCAGTCCTTCATTATCAGTCAGGGGCTTCCAATTTACAAAGATATCTCTGAATATCCGTATCTGGTTGTTAACTATCCACCGATCTATCCCTTTTTGTGTGCCATCTTTGTAAAACTATTCGGTATATCTTTTATCTGGGGCCGACTCATCACCTTCATCTCCTCAATCCTTGTTGGTTTTTTAATTTATAAATTCCTGCAACGCGAGACATCAAAAACTATTGCAATAATTTCTGCTTTACTCTTTATTTCATCTTCATACATTTATAAAAATAATCCACTCTGCCGAGTTGATATGTTGGGTCTTTTCTTCAGTCTCTGCGGGCTATATCTCTTTTTAAAGAGCAACAATATAGGGCTGCCTATTCTGTTTTTCCTTTTTGGTTTATATACCAAACCGACCTTTATTTCCGCACCGCTGGCAGTTGCGGTCTTTCTTTTTTTGAACAACAAAAAGAGGGCTCTTTCGTTCACTGCGCTTATGGTCTTTTTTTATTTAATCATCTTTTTCTTTCTCAATCATCTGACCCACGGTGAGTTCTACAAACATAATTTCGTGTATAACCTCAACACATTTATCTTCAAGCAGGCATTGAAACATTACATCTGGATGCTCCAGAATCACGCAATACTAATTCTCTTTTCTTTGCTGTATGTATTTTATTCATCTTCGGGCAAAAAGCCACCAGTTTTGGTGATCTATTTTATCATCTCCAGTATCGTTGCCCTCTCCGTTGGCAAAATCGGGGCAAATATGAATTATTTCTTTGAGATGATTGCCTTATCCTGTATACTTACAGGCCTTGGCCTGGGAAAATTACGGTCTGAAATTAACGAAAGGGCATACAATTATCTAAGTCTGGGTGCGCTCTCTTTCCAGTTAATTCTCTTTGCACATATGCCCTATCTGACTGAGCCCACCGCGACGAAACTATCTCGGAGGGTAGCTGAACAGGTTTCTGAAATTGTAGCAAATACCGATGGTGAAATAATCAGTGAAGATGCAGGATTGTTAATAAAAAACAAAAAAAACATTCTATTCCAACCCTTTGAAATTACACAACTTGCCAATCAAAAAATCTGGGACCAGACCCAATTCATCAATGATATAAAAAACAGACGCTTTTCATTGATTATCCTTTTTTTCGATGTTGATTGCTGGGTTGATGAGGAGCGACTGACCTCTGAAATGGTTGAGGCAATCCGTGCACATTACTCTGTAAGCAGAAAAATAGGTGAGTATTATCTATATCAACCGATTCATTACCAATAAATTATCCCCCAATTGGCAGGTTATCTTCCAGGTGGGGAGGAATTATTTTTTACTTCAACTGTGTGATTGACTTTTTTCGCTAAATATATATATTATGTCCATCTGCCGACATAGCTCAGGGGTAGAGCAATGGTTTTGTAAACCATAGGTCGGGGGTTCAAATCCCTCTGTCGGCTCTTGGGCAGGTACCCAAGCGGACAACGGGGGCAGACTGTAAATCTGCTGGCGCAAGCCTTCGGAGGTTCGAATCCTTCCCTGCCCATATAATAATGATTTCGGATAATATATTAAAATTAAAAGAGCGAATCAAAATTGCCGCCGAGAGAGCAGGCCGAGATCCTGAAGAGATTTCAATTGTCGCAGTAACGAAGACCGTTCCCCCCGAAAAGATTGAAGAGGCGATAAAGGCGGGTATTAAGATTATTGGGGAAAATCGGGTGCAGGAGGCGAAGGAGAAGTTTGCAATAATCGGTAACAGAGTCCAGTGGCATCTGGTTGGCCATCTGCAGACCAATAAGGTAAGGGATGCCTTAAAAATCTTTTCTCTAATCCATAGCCTTGATTCATTTAAACTCGCCTTGGAGATTGAAAAAAGGGCAGAAAGGCCGGTTGATTGTCTAATAGAAGTCAATACCTCAAAAGAACCGACAAAATTCGGGATTCAGCCCGGTGAGGTCTTTGATTTTTATGAATCTATTAAAAATCTCAAGAAGATAAGGGTCTTAGGGCTGATGACCATCGGTCCGGGCTGGGCATTACAGGACCCCGAGGCATCAAGACCCTGTTTTAAAACCTTACATGACCTGCGGGATGAATTGAGTCAGGCGTATGACCAGGAATTTCCAATCCTTTCAATGGGTATGACTTCGGACTTTGAAGTTGCGATTGAAGAAGGGTCAAATATGATTCGGGTGGGCACTGCAATCTTTGGACCAAGGAGTTAGAATGACACAATACGAACCCGAGGGAATTGAAGACATAAAAAGATTGAATGTCTGGCGACGCTACCAGAGTACCCTCTCATTTATCCTCTATGTAGCGGTAAAAAAATTGTTCCCCCAATCAAGGCTGCGCATTGAGCATTCTATAAGTCAGGGTTTCTACTGCTTTTTGGAGCACCGACTTGCAGAAAGAGAACTAAGAGCGCTTGAGAATGTGATGAGGGGAATTATAAAGCAGGCAAATCCCATAGAGAGATTGGTGGTTTCAAAAGACGAGGCGCTAAAACTCTTTCACCGGGAGGGCTTAAGGGACAAGATAACCCTTTTAAGAAATATTGAAGCTAAGAAGATAATCGTCTACCGGCTCCTTGGTCATTACAATACATTTCTTGTTCCACCATTTGATTCCACCGTTAAAGCACCGCTTTTCTCCCTAAGGGATTTTCCACCCGGATTTGTTATTTTATTTCCCCACTGGAACAACCTTAAGAAATTACCTGAATTTGTACTCCAGTCGCGTCTGGCAAGGATATTTTATGAATACTTAGAATGGGTAAAGGTATTGGGAATAACAGATGTTGGGGAGTTGAACAATGCAATAAAAAAGGGGCGTGGCTCCGAAATTATTCAGGTCTCCGAGGCACTCCACGAGAAGAAGATTGTCTATATCGCTGATAGAATTACCAATGAAAAGAGAAAGATCATCTTGATTGCCGGTCCAAGCAGTGCGGGCAAGACGACCTTTACCAAGAGACTTGCAGTGCAACTTCTGGTAAATGGTCTGCGCCCCCTCATCATTTCGGCGGATGACTATTTCTTCTCCCACAATCAAACACCAAGGGACGCCCGGGGCCGGCTCGATTTTGAGTCAATCAAGGCCGTAGATATTGAAAAACTCAATAGTGATATGCTTGCTATAACTGAAGGTAAACGGGTCATTCTGCCGAAGTTCAATTTCAAAACCGGTACCCGGGAAAAAGGTCCGGTCGTCCGCCTACCACCGCACGGTGTAGTGCTTATTGAAGGTATCCACTGCCTGAATGATGAATTGACCTACAAAATACCCATATTCATAAAATTCAAAATTTACATCAGTGCCCTTACCCAGCTGAATATTGATGACCACAATCGCATCTCCACGACCGACACCCGGATGCTGAGGAGGATTGTGCGCGATACCCACTATCGGGGTTATGATGTCGGAGGTGTCTTATGCCGGTGGGGAAGTGTCCGGAGTGGTGAAGAACGGAATATCTATCCCTTTCAGGAACAGGCTGATGAGATGTTCAATTCGGCGTTACTTTATGAACTGGCGGTCCTGAAAAGATATTGTGTGCCGATTTTGAAGAGAATAAAGAAGGGCGAACCTTTATATGAAGAAGCAGAAAGGCTATTAGACCTTTTAAGCCTCTTTAAAGAGATGAACGACCGCGATGTTCCCTCAAACTCTATTCTTAGAGAATTTATTGGTGGTAGTTCATTCGTTTATTGACTTAATCAGGATTTTTTATATAATAAAAGGGGGCCTTTCATTTTTGTGGAGGAATGGCTCCTCATAAGCGTAAATTGCTCTATCTTATCCTAATCCCTGAGCAGGTTCAGGGGATAACAAGGAGCTGGAGGTTCTATGGGCAAAACTTTGGCCGAAAAGATATTATCTGAAAAGAGTGGGCAGGATGCCTATGCGGGTGATATTGTAATTGCAAAGGTGGATGTTGCTGCCTTTCAGGATGGCACCGGACCTTTAGGCATCCGTCAACTCCAAAAGATGAAGTTAGAAAGGGTAAAGGCACCGAAGTCTATCTGTTTTATTGACCACGCCGCACCATCGCCCAGAAAAGAACTTTCCAACGACCACATTCTGATTCGGGAATTCTGTGCAAAATCCGGGGCAATCCTCTCTGATGTCGGAGATGGTGTTATCCATCAACGGCTCGTGGAGTCTTTTGTCAAACCGGGGGATGTGGTAATCGGCGCTGACTCCCATTCCTGTACATCCGGTGCCCTTTGTGCATTTGCTACCGGAATGGGTTCAACCGATGTGGCGATTGGTATGGCACTGGGGAGGACCTGGTTTAAGGTCCCTGAGACCTACCGAATAGAAGTAAAGGGTAGATTTTTACCCGGGGTCTATTCTAAGGACCTGATTCTCTATTTAATTGGAATGATCGGTGCAGATGGTGCTACATACAAATCATTGGAATTTGGTGGTGAGGCTATAGAGAATATGTCTATGGAATCAAGGTTCGTCCTTTCCAACATGGCGGTTGAGGCCGGGGCAAAGACCGGTCTTATTGCATCGGACCGAATAACCAGGGAATATCTGAAAAAACGCGGAAGGGTTAAGGACTTCAGACCAATTGCACCGGATAAGGATGCAAGATATGAGAAGGTAATTGAAATTGATGCAGAAAAACTGGAGCCCCAGGTTTCCTGTCCCCATACGGTTGATAATACAAAACCAGCAAAGGAACTAAAGGCGATAAAAGTAAATCAGGTTTTTATCGGTACCTGCACAAATGGAAGGATTGAAGATTTGAAGATTGCCGCCCAGATTCTTAAAAACAGGAAGGTTGCACCGGGTGTGAGGCTTATTGTTGTCCCTGCCTCACGGGATATATTCCTTGAGGCTTCAAAACTTGGACTTCTGGATATCTTTGTTCAATCCGGCGGAATAATCCTTGGACCCGGTTGTGGCCCCTGTGTCGGAGTGCATGAAGGGATACTCGGCGATGGCGAGGTCTGCCTTTCAACGGCAAACCGCAATTTTAAAGGAAGGATGGGAAATCCCGAGGGGCTGATCTATCTTGCCTCACCAGCCACTGCCGCCTACTCGGCATTGAGGGGAATAATAAGCGACCCCAGGGAATTTTTTGAGGCAAAAAAGTCCAAGGCAAAAAGAATAAAATCAAAAAGGAGATAAGATGGCAAACCCAATAAAGATGAAATTGATGAACAAAATCCCATTATGGCGTGAGGAGATAAAAAATCTGGTAAAAAATTATGGTGATAAGGTGATTTCTGAGGTGACTGTTGCCCAAGTCTATGGAGGAATGCGCGGTGTAAAGGCACTGGTATGTGATACATCGGAGGTTCCACCCGATAAGGGTCTTTTAATCCGCAACATTCCGATTGCCCAGTTAAAGAATAAACTTCCGGAAGAGATTCTCTTCTTACTCATTACCGGTGAACTGCCCACCAAGGATGAACTGGAAGGCGTAAAAAGTAACCTTAAGAGCCGGGGCGATGTTCCGGAATATGTCTGGAATACATTAAGGGCACTACCCGGAGATTCACATCCAATGGTAATGCTGAGTGTAGCAATACTGGCAATGGAAAAAGAGTCTCTATTTAGAAAAAAATATACCGAAGGTTTGAAAAAAGAAGAATACTGGGAATGGACACTTGAAGATTCCCTGAATCTCCTTGCGAAACTACCTGCAATTGCCGCCGGTATATACCGGATGCGCTTCAATAAAGGTCCTTTAATCAATTCCGACCCGAACCTTGACTGGGCCGGCGATTATGCCCACATGCTCGGAATCCCCGACCCAAAAGGAGAATTCAAGAACCTTATGCGCCTATATATGGTCTTACATTCAGACCATGAGGGAGGAAATGTGAGTGCCCATACCTGCCACTGTGTTGGGTCAGCACTCTCAGATCCTTACTATGCGGTCTCAGCAGGTTTGAATGGCCTTGCCGGTCCACTTCACGGACTTGCCAATCAGGAATGCCTGGACTGGCTAATTAAGGTTCGGGAAAAATTTAAGGGTGTGCCCAGTGATGAGAATCTGAGACAATTTGCCTGGGATACATTAAATTCTGGAAAGGTAATACCTGGTTATGGTCATGCGGTCTTGAGAATCACCGACCCGAGGTTCGATGCCTTCTATGAATTTGGTGCGCGGGTATGTCCTGATGACGAAATCTATCAGATTATGGCAAAGGTATTCAAGATTGTCCCTGATGTCTTAAAGGAGCAGGGTAAGGCAAAGGACCCCTGGCCCAATGTTGATGCCGCAAGTGGTACATTACTATACCACTTTGGACTGACTGAATTTGAATACTACACAGTCTTATTTGGTGTTTCAAGGGCAATGGGGATGTGTGCCCAGCTCATTGTCAGCCGTGCCTTAGGCGAGGCGATTGAAAGGCCAAAGTCGGTTACCACGGAGTGGATAAAGACGACGGTGGCGAAATAAAAGACATATGGTAACGCAAAAAAGGAATAAAAATGTTGATTAGAAAAAGGGCTATAAGATTGATTGGTGATTCAAAAAATGCAGATGCACCATTTATGGTGCTTAAAATCTTATTAAATTTTGTAAGGTTTATCCTCCCCCTTGATGGGAGTTTTAATTCCCCCGGATAAAGGTGGGGGTGAAAGATAAAATACCCCTCACCCTTGTCCTCTCCTAACAGGGGGAGAGGGATTTGAGATATCCGAGGAGGTCTTATGCTCCTAACCGGAAAGGCATGGAAGTTTGGCGATGACATCTCTACAGATTTGATCTGCCCGGGAAGATATTTCCATCTCCGTTCAAATCTTGAAGAACTTGCCAAACATGTCCTTGAAGATGCGGACCCGGAATTTGCCAAAAAACTCACAAAGGGTGATTTTGTCGTTGCCGGGAATAACTTCGGTTTGGGCAGTTCGCGGGAACATGCCCCCACGATCATCAAACTTGCCGGGGTCTCCGCGGTCCTTGCCAAATCATTTGCCAGGATTTTCTATCGCAATGCGATAAATATCGGCTTACCCCTCATTGAGTGCGATACCGATAAGATTGAGCAAGGGGATGATCTTGAAATTGACCTCGGCTCGGGCGTAATAAAAAATAAGACAAAGAATATTGAAATCAGGGCTCATCCGCTACCCAAGGCGATGTTAAATATCCTCAATGATGGAGGGCTCCTGGCACACATTGAAAAACATGGTGATTTTAAGTTAGACTAAATCAAATTAATGTGAAAAAGGAGTAGAATATGAAGAAGGTAAAAAAGACCAAAATGGTCAAAAAGGCCAAAAAAGCCAAAACCGTTAAAAAGGCAAAGGTTATTAAGGCAAAACCAGTCAGTGAAAAGCCAAAGTTTCCCGAGCCCATTGTAAAGGCAATGGAGCATTTCGGAGGTATCCTTGAAAAACAATTAAAAAGGGTAGAGGCAATTAAAAAGGCTGAAGACTGGATTGATTATCAAAAATTGAAACCCATTATCATCGGTGTAATCGGTGGTGATGGGATTGGCCCATATATTACCGGTGAAGCCCAGCGGGTATTGGAGCATCTGTTGAAAGATGAGGTGGCGAAAGGCAAGGTTGAATTTCGTACAATTGAAGGTTGCACGATTGAACGGCGGGCAGAGGTAATGAAGCCAATCCCGGATGATGTCCTGGAAGAGATTAAAAAATGTCATGTATTATTAAAAGGTCCAACCACAACCCCAAAGAAGGGAGACCCCTGGCCCAATATTGAGAGTGCCAATGTGGCAATAAGAAAGGAACTTGATCTGTTTGCCAATGTCCGGCCGGTGCGCGTTCCCTCCCAGGGCATTGACTGGATATTCTTCCGTGAAAATACGGAGGATGTCTATGCGCTTGGTCCTTTCGGCATTGAGGTCACCCCGGAACTGGCAATAGACTTCAAGATGATCACCAGACCTGGAAGTGAACGAATTATCAGACTGGCATTTGAGCATGCCAAAAGAAACAACAAAACAAGGGTTACCGCGGTCACCAAGGCAAATGTGGTAAAGACAACCGATGGATTGTTTCTTAAGACATTCTATGAAATTGCCAAGGAATATCCAGGAATAAATGCCGATGACTGGTTCATTGATATTATGACCGCAAAATTGGTTGATACAAAGCGCCGCACTGAATTTCAGGTCCTTGTCCTGCCCAATCTCTATGGCGATATACTTACCGACGAGGCTGCGGAATTCCAGGGTGGTGTAGGAACGGCCGGCAGCGCCAATATTGGTAAGCGTTATGCGATGTTTGAGGCAATTCACGGCTCCGCCCCAAGAATGGTTCAGGAAGGAAGAACCCAGTATGCCGACCCCTCCAGCGTGATTCGTGCTGGCGCGATGCTTTTGAATCATATTGGCTATGTGGAATTGGGCAAAAAACTTGAGATGGCACTGGATATCTGTGGCCAATATGAGAGGAAACTTGTAATGACCGGAAGGGCAACCGGTGCCACCGGCCGTGATTTCTGCAATTATATCCTTGAAACGATGGAAGACCCGAACCTGGAAAACCGCTGGAACGAATACCAGAAGAGATAGGTATTAAGTGCACGTAAAATTTATAGTGCCTGGGCTGGGTGAACCCCAGCCCTTATTTTTTAAACCGGAATATTCTTCCAAGGTGGATACCATGTCTTGAACTCTGCAGTTTGCCCTTGAAGAGTTAGAAAAAGATAATATCAAAGTTCTTAAAAAATCTAAATCCTACAGAACAACACCCCGGGGGAAAGGCAGATCAGCCTGACTTTTTGAATATAGCAGTTGAAGTAGAATCACCATTCACCGATGGATTTTTTGCAAAGTCCTTCCTTGAATATCTTTTGTATGATATGGTGTTTATTCCTCTTTTGGGGCGTAGTGTGAGAACTGCATTGTATAAATTCCTTTACCCTGAGTGATTGACCGTAGATCGGTTGCATAACCAAAGGACTTGGAGAGGGGAAAATTTGCCTTCACAATCTTTTCTTTACGATTTGTTTCAATATTCAAGATTTTGCCTTTTCGGGCATTGAGGTCATTTAAGACATCGCCAAGATAGGTATCAGGCACAACGATCTCCAGTTCCATTATTGGCTCCAGGAGGATTGGATTTCCTTTCATAAATGCCTCTCTCAGCGCAATCTGGGTAGCAATCTTGAATGCTAAGTCCGAGGAATCCACTGGATGGTAGGCACCATCAATTATGGCCACCTCAATATTCACGATCGGATAACCCATAAAAATCCCGGTGTCACATTGTTCTTTTATCCCGGATTCAATTGCTGGAATAAACTCCTTTGGTATGGTACCTTCCTTGATTCTATTTTTAATCAGAACCTCAGGTTTATCATGGGGTTTAACCATTAATTTTACAACCCCATACTGCCCCCTGCCTCCAGTCTGTTTTATAAACCTGCCCTCAGCCACAGCCTCATTCCGAATTGTCTCGCGGTAAGAGACCTGCGGTTTACTCACATTACTCTCTATTCCAAATTCCCTTTTCAGGCGGTCAACAATAATTTCCAGGTGGAGTTCACCCATACCGGAGATAATTCTCTGGGCAGTTTCTTCATCGGTCTTTACCTTGAAGGTTGGGTCTTCGGTCTGGAGATATCTGAGTGCCTCTTCCAGTCTCTCGTCATCCATCTTTGTCTTGGGCTCAAGCGAAACAAAGACCACTGGCTCCGGAAATCGCATCGGTTCATAAGATATTGGATGCTTCACACTACAAAGTGAATAACCGGTTTT
Source organism: Caldifarciminota bacterium (assembly GCA_039802265.1). Taxonomy (GTDB): domain Bacteria; phylum Hydrothermota; class Tepidihabitantia; order SM23-42; family JAOAFX01; genus JBDRWI01. Next base: position 13,860 of record JBDRWI010000028.1, read on the forward strand.
GCACTCACGCAGCCCGGTTACAACTCCAATCTCTCCAACCCCCAGACTTTCTGTCTCCTCTTTTTTATTGGCATGCATAAGGAAGAGTCGGCCTACACGGTCAACACGGTCAGGTGGGAGGACCCTTACCTTATCACCATTTTTGATTGAACCAGAATAGACCCGGATATAATAAATCAATCCTAAATGGGGGTCGGTCTGGGCCTTGAATAAAAGTGCCGAGAATGGTTCATCAAAGGATGGCATCCTTGTTTCTTTCTTTTCTGTTTCTGGGTTTATCCCCTCGGCTGGAGGGATATCAATCGGGGCTGGTAGGTAATCAAGGACTCCATCAATGAGTGGTTGTATCCCCCTGTTTTTCAGAGCACTTCCGCAGAAGACCGGAACAAAATGGAAGTTGAGAGTTCCGCGCCGAATCGCCGATTTTATCATTTCCACTGATAATGGAACATCCGAGAAGTAACTTTCGAATAAATCCTCATCGTATTCCGCAATCGTCTCTAAAAGTTCAATTCGGAATTTCTCGGCATCAGTTTTATATTCTCGGGGAATCTCTGTAGTATAATAATCCATTCCCAGTTTGTCTTTCCAGAACATTGCCCTTTCTTCAACAAGGTCAATTACTCCCTCAAATTTATCTTCTGAACCAATCGGCAATTGTAAGATTAATGGCTTGAGGGAGAGTTTATCTTTCATCTGCTTTATTACCCGAAAGAAGTCGGCACCAAGACGGTCCATTTTATTGACAAAGGCGATTCTCGGCACCCGATACCTATCAGCCTGACGCCAGACGGTCTCACTCTGGGGTTGTACCCCACCCACGGCACAGAAGATAACAATTAAACCATCTAAGACCTTCATTGAGCGTTCTACTTCTATTGTGAAATCTACATGTCCGGGTGTATCAATAATGTTTATTCTATGCTCTTTCCAGTATACAGTCGTGGCGGCCGCAGTTATGGTTATTCCCCTTTCCCTTTCCTGGGGCATCCAATCCATTGTTGCCGAGCCCTCATCTACCTCGCCGATTTTTCTTATTTTACCGGTATAAAACAAAATCCTTTCTGTAGTTGTTGTCTTTCCGGCATCAATATGGGCGGCAAGTCCAATGTTTCTTATCCGATTGAGTTCAATCATGACCAAAATTATACTCAAACGAATTTTAATTTCAAGATTTTTAACGAAAATTTGTCTGAGGGAAATGCCTTTTTGTCTTCATCCTCAGAATCTTGGTGAAAAAATTGGTAGGCAGTATACAAATCAGGAATATTTGACGATTTCCCGTAAGAGTCGTTCCGTTTCTTTTGCCTCTTTTGCATCCACCGGATTGATAGCAAAACCGGCATGGATCATTACATAATCGCCGATTTTTACCTCGGGTGTTAGAATAATAGAAATCTCTTTCCTTACACCCATAATCTCGGCGATTGCCATATCGCCATTTATCTCTTCTATTTTACCAACGACTGCCAGGCACATATTTGGATAGTATAATTTTACACGATTCTTCGGTAAAGTCAAGGGTTCATCATAAAATGGTGCAAAATTGGCGGTCAGAAATTTTCTCTTGACATCATAAATAATTCAGATATAATATTATGATTAGAAAGGGGACATATGGAAAGGATAAAAAAGTTTATTTGCACGGTTCTCTTGGTTTTTATCCCCGGTGTTCTGTTTTCCGCAGAGCGGGTTGTCGTTGCGGAGATGATAACCGACGAAGGCTGAGCCGACTGCGGCGCTGCCAGTGGGACACTGGCACAGATTGTAATAAATCATCCCGGAAGGGTTGCCGCAGTTGATGTCCATTATCCTCCAGGTGACTCATTCTTCTTACAAGAAGGGTATGACCGAATCCACTACTACCCACCTCCATTTTATGGAATATATCTTACACCCTGGCTCTGGTTTGATGGCAATCAACATGGGGGAATGGGGTATTTCCAATGGGAATCAATGATTGTAAATCGGATGAATCAACCTGCGCCGGTAATGATAAATCTTGATGGAGAGTATTCGCCTAACAGTAATACTGGAACAATCTATGCTACATTCCGAAATGACTCCAGTGCAACGATTACGGGTAGGGTAATTTTTGTAATCACCGAAGACAGTCTGTTTTATCCTGCACCCAATGGTGTAATCTGGCATTGTAATGTCCCAAGGGATTATATTCCTGATGATAGCGGAGTAGTAGTCACCATTAATCCCGGTGATTCAGTCACTGTAACTATGCCTTTTATCACCCATCCTACTTGGAATAAGACACACTGTAAGATTAAAACTTGGATTCAGAATGACCAGATGCAGCCTGATACAACCAAAGAAATCTGGCAAGGTGCCATGGTAAATCTGCTGGAACTCGGCATAGAAGATAATTTTTCTCCGACCCATAAAGAGGTTCTAAAGGTTTCACCCAATCCCTGTCTGCGCAATGGCACTGTCCAATTCAACCTTCCCTATGCTGCATTCTACGAAATTTCAATCTATGATTGTTCAGGGAAAAGAGTCAAGAAGATTATAAATAATGCAAAACATGCAATCTGGAATTTAAATGAGGGTTATGGCGTCAATCCTGGTGTCTATTTTTACCGCGTTGTGTCAAAGAAATTCGTAAAGACTGGAAAAATAGTAATTGAATAACAAAGAGGTGAACGATAAGTGATAATATATCCATCAACAAAGTCCGTAAATGATAAAGGAGGAATTATGAAGGTCTTTTTGACAACCATCATAATGCTGGGAGTGGCAAGCGCGGGAAACTGGTTAATGAATGGTGATTTTGAGGAGGAGTTAACTACGGGCTGGACAGTAACCCAGTCGGGGTCATCAATTTATGTTGACCGCGCGACCGGTTATGAGCCAGACCCTGATTATGAGGCGCGCGTGGAAAAAGGTTCAGGAAATGGTTTTGTCCAGGTGGCACAGACCATTGATATTACTACACCGAGCGAGTTTACCTTTTCAGCCAGGGCAAAGCTATACGCATACGACAATAATGCGGATACACTTACCTATGCTGCTGCCGCATTAAGGATAATTTATCTTAATGCATCCGGCACGTTCCTTGGCGAAACAAGAATCTGTCAATTCACTGCACCCTGCCCCTGGCAGAATACCGCAACCTGTCATTTAATCATTGCCAGCGATTCATTTTGGCATAACTATTCTTTTAATCTTCAGACCGAACTTGGGAATCTGCCGGGTGTTAATCCTACAGCGGTCAAAAAGGTTGAAGTTGCCTTCTATGATACAACTGCCCACACTTGTTGAGGGGCAGCGCAACTGGCGAAGGTCTTCGCCGACGATGTAAAATTAGACTATATCGGAACAGGACTTTATTTAAACTTCATCAAATCAAAGGTCTATGACGGAGGCGGCAATAATAATGGCCGACTGGACCCCGGTGAAACCGTAAACATTACCGCATTCCTGAAGAATATCGGTGGTGCCAATTTTACAAATCTAAATTCAACACTCTCAACGACAAGTCCTTATATCACGATCAACGACAACGCTGGTTATTTCGGGACAATTCTGATTGATAGCACAAAGGAGAATATTGCTGACCCTTATGTTGTTTCGGTAAGTTCCTCAGCTCCACAGGGACATACTGCACAATTCCGTCTGATTGCAACCCAGGGTACCTTTGCTGATACGTTCTTCTTTAATCTTGTGGTTGGTTCCTATCATTATTTGGTCTGGAATCCTGACCCCACTCCATCTTCGGGACAAACAATGCATAATATACTGACATCCCTGGGATATGGCGGATTGTATTCAACTACCCTTCCGACAACCGACCTTGATGTTTATCGGGCAATCCTTGTCTGTGTTGGTATATTCCCAAATAATTATGTCATTGGTGCAGGAAGTCCGGAGGCCACGGCACTTGTTAATTATGTAAATAACGGTGGCCGACTCTATCTTGAAGGTGGCGATGTCTGGTGTTATGACCCATTATGGGGTGGATACGATTTCTGTCCTTTGTTTGGAATTAATCCTGATAATGATGGTGGTCCAGACTTAGGACCAATCCAGGGACAGTCTGGCACATTCACGAACCAGATGTATTTCAACTATGCGGGTGAGAATAATTATATGGACCACATAAGTCCGAGCGGGGGTGGTGCATTTCTTATCTTCGTAGATGTTGATAATGCCTATAACTGTGCTGTCGCTCGTGACGCTGGAACATATCGCACAGTCGGGACTTCGTTTGAACTTGGTGCACTTGTTGATGGTTCAGGTGTATCAACCCGTGCTGCACTTTTAGATTCAATTCTTCATTTCTTCGGGATATTTCAGACGCCAGTTTTTGAAGGAAATGTTCAAAAAGACATACAAGAGACACCAATACAGGTTAAACCAAATCCATTCCGGAATCATCTTGTGATTCAGTACCCACAAAGTACCATGAATTATGCACTAAAAGGCGATGAAGGAAACGGCTTTAGCCTTGCGCTCTATGATGCAACAGGCCAGAGGGTTAAAGATTTAACTCAATTACTTGGTCCTCGGTTATCCAATAACCAGATAACCTGGGATGGAACAGATGATTTGGGTCGTCGCTTACCGGGAGGTATCTATTTTATCCATCTGAGGATAGGCAATCAGCAATATATTCAGAAGGTAGTAAAGATTAAATAGGGTATAACTCTATAACTCCCCGTCCGCCATATGGCGGACGGGGAGAGGCAAGGGGTAAATCGAGTTAATTTCTTGAGATTTCGGTTGCCGGTAATTTTTTCTCCCAGATAATATTAAGGGGGGAGGATTAACCACGGTGTTTATCAAATTCCATTAATAATTATTTAGAAATGTACGGAGTAAAAGGATCCAGCTGTCAGGAGCCAGGACAAAGTTTACACTTTTACACCCGTCTGAGAGGTTTATTTATTGCAAAGGTAAAGCGACCTTTTAATTTTAAGGAGTGATTTCCACTTTTAAAATAATTTAATTCCTTCTTTTCTATCATCGGCTGTAATTGTAATGAGATTTAAGTAATTTTTCCTTTGAAAGCAATGGGTTGAAATCATTGACATTTATTAAAATATTTATATAATAACTTAAATAGAGCAGGAGGTATTTTTATGGTCAGCAAAAAAAAGGTGAACAAGAAGTTCAGTATTTACATCTTTTTATTAATAATTATTTTATCATCGGGGCATGCTGGCTGGAGAATACTGCCAAGTGGTGTAGACATCTTTTTAAGAGACATATCATTTGCTGACTCCCTTAGAGGTTGGATTGCTGGAGATTATGACTTCTTTAATTTTGATAGCAGCATCCTCCACACTACAAATGGAAGGGACTGGATTGAATTGTGGAGTCCAATAAATTCCAATTTAAACAGTATTTGCTTTATTGATTCCCTGAACGGCTGGGTTGTATCAGATATTCCGTTTGCAGAGATAACCGATAGTATAATTGCCCATACAACCGACGGCGGTATGTCCTGGAGTAAGCAGCGAAGTCCTGAATTGGTGCACTTAAATAGTGTGCATTTTGTAAATCAAACCCGTGGCTGGGCCGTTGGCAATCTGGGCAAGATAATTGCTACAGTAAACGGCGGTGATTTATGGGTAAGCCAGAATAGTGGAACCGCTGTAAAATTGAATGATATCTATTTTGTTGACCAGTTGAATGGCTGGACAGTTGGTGATTCAGGTAAAATTATTCATACTACAAATGGTGGTATTTCTTGGTCCATTCAAACGAGTGGAATTCAGCAAGAGTTAAGGGCGGTATATTTTTATAATCTAAATATAGGATGGGTTGTTGGCAATTCAGGTACTGTGTTAACCACAACGAACGGTGGAAATGAATGGGTTTTGCAGAATAGCGGCGTAAATAGCCAGCTTAACGATGTCTTCTTTACTGATATAGCACATGGCTGGGCAGTTGGTGACTCAGGCAGAATTATCTACACAATCGACGGCGGGAATAATTGGGCAGTCCAATCAAGCGGAGTTAGTAGTGCACTATTTGGCCTTTTCTTTATAAACCAGCATAAGGGTTGGGCAGCTGGTGGGGCAGGCACCATTCTATTTTATGAAGATATTCCTCCTTCTACACCAGTCTTGATCGCACCTCCGGAATCGTCCAGAATAAATGATTTAACTTTAGCTTTTCTCTGGCATAGAGCTCAGGATTATTCGGGCATAAAGAGATACTATCTCCAAATTGATACCACTGATAATTTCGTTGCACCCATTATAAGTGATTCCACCGTTGATACAGTTTATCTATTGACTAATAATTTAGCAAACCGTCAATACTGGTGGCGGGTATGTGCTATGGACAGTGCTAACAACATTGGAAGTTGGTCTTTAATCTGGACATTCTTTGTGGATACTGTTCGTCCTTATGTTGTTGGGACGGTGCCGGCTTTGGGTGATACTGGGGTATTGCCTGATGTTAGTATTTATGCGACTTTTTCGGAGTTGATGGATTCGGTGACGATGGTTCCTGGTAATTTTTCTGTGGTTGGTTCGGTGAGTGGTGTTCATGTGTTTGGTGTGAGTTATAGTAATTTAGATTCGACGGTTTGTCTTGATCCGGTTGATAGTTTTTATTATGCGGAGACGGTGGTGGTTACGATAAGGAAGGAGGTTTGTGATTTAGCGGGTAATATGATGGTGGCGGATAAGGTTTGGGAGTTTTATATGCACACACCTTCACTGGATAACATCGGTCCAGTTACATCGCAACTTTTAGTTACACCCAATCCTACACAGGGTGCCCAAAGGATTGTTATTAAAGGAACTGTCTCCGATTCAACCTTTGGCAATTCAATAATTGAATCGGCTGAAATTTTTGTAGACTCAATAGGACCCGATAGTACTGGGATAGCCCTCGCTCCGCTTGATGGAGTCTTTGACGAAATTACCGAGGAGGTTATTGATACTATGGATATCGCTAACTGGCAGTTTGGCACATCCCGATGGTTATTTGTCCACGGTCTTGATGCCTCAGGCAATTGGGGGAACTTTGATTCAATCTGCGTAATTGTGACGCCGCCCCCGCCTGATACTACTCCTCCCACATTTGATATTACCATTATCCCCCAGGAGCCATATATTGGCGATACCATCACCATAAGGACAATCCCCAGCGAACCGCTCTGCTTTGATTCGGCGGTTATCTGCTCCATCACCACCCAAGATAGTACAATACACACTCTAACGCTTGCCATAGATACTTCGGGATATTATGGCAAAATGTGCACGGCGGGTTTTACATCAGGAGTATGTGTGGTGAGGGTCTCAGGTTATGACCTTGCTGGAAATAAAGGCTCGTCTTCTACAAAATTCAATATTACCGCAAAACCCGGAGAATTTATGCCTGAAGATATGGTATACGCCTGGCCCAATCCTGCCCGGGGAAATGAGGTAAATTTCCATTTCTATGTAACTACCAACGCGGATGTGACCGTTGAAGTATTCAATTTAAGGGGAAAATTGGTGACTAGGCTCAATGGGTATGGGGAAGGCGGTAGACCACCCCATCAACTAAACTCAAATGTAATCAAATGGGATATTACAAAAATTGCCAGTGATATTTATATCTTCAAGTTGTTAGCAAAAAGTCGTGAAACAGGTGAGACCAAGACGGTCGTTAAGAAATTTGCGATTGTAAAATAGGAGGAGCAATGTCCAAAAAATCTGTGCTTGCAATAGTTTTTTATCTTGCCTTAGTTTTTGCCGATACTGGTGGCAGTGGTGCGACATTTCTTACCCTTGATACCGGTGCCCGAAACTTAGGAATGGCTGGCTCAGGTAGTGCCTTTGCAAACGGAGTTCAATCTTTATGTTGGAATCCTGCTGTGCTCGGCTGGTTAAACGGAAAAGAGATTATCTGTTCCCACTCAGAGCATTTCCAGTCAATCAGGTATGAGAATATAGGATTCGCCTACGGCAGAAATAATACTGGTCTTGGTTTTTCTTTGAAAGGACTCTATCTTGGTGGTATTGAAGAGCGGACCGAGCCATCGCCTGAACCTATTTCCATGATGAATGCCTATTTCCTCGCCCCTACTCTATCACTGGGCAGGGTTGTTAGTAGATATTTTACCCTTGGTATGAATATAAAGTCAGTATATCAACAGATTGGCGATGACAACTCATTCTCTTTTGCTACAGATATGGGAGTGGATACAAAGACACCTGTAAAAGGTATGAAAACCGGTCTATCAATCATTGACCTCGGGACCGGGGTTAAGTTTACAAGGTTTTCTTATTCGCTACCCACCCGATTACGCCTCGGGCTGGGATATTCCCTGGCAGATGGAAATGTAAATCTTGCCCTTGACCTAATCAAGTTCCTTAAAGAAGACCTCGAATATGCCATGGGAATAGAAGGAAGAATGATTGAAAGGCTCTCTCTGAGATTAGGCTATCGCGGAACTTTCAACGGAGAAGATAATTATGGTGGACTCGCCTGTGGTTTTGGTGTTCAAGTTCAGAATTTTGATGTTGACTACGCCTTCACCACAAATGGTTCCTTAGGTGGAACACACACCTTTTCAATATCCTATTTCTGGGGGCGCAGTGAAAGAGTGAAGGCTGAAAGAGGATTGCTCATCGCTGAAGAATTTATGAAAAGGATTAAATATCAGGCACAGGAGTTTTACAACCAAGGATTAGCCGCAAAAAACAATGGTATGGACGAAGAGGCGATTAAGAATTTTGAAACGAGCCTTATTTGGAATTCCGATTTTCGTGAACCGGTTCCCTATATTGAGGCCTTAAAGAAGAATAAATTTAATAGATGCCTCCAGGCCGGCTACAATGCATATAAGGGGAATGACTACATTGAAGCTATTTACCAATTTTCCTGTGCGGCAAGGATTGATTCTACGGATAAAAATGCCCAGGGTTGGCTCAAGGCAAGTCTGGCTGCACTTGTTAAGGCAACCAGTGAAAAGATTTCGGAAAAAACTAAAAGAGAAAGGATATCATACTACATACAATCAGGTGGAGAATGTTTTTCAAAAAAAGATTATAAAGAGGCAATCAGGCAGTGGTATAATGCCCTTGCCATTGATTCCACGCAAATTTCAGTTCGGAGATTTATTGAAGCGGCTAAAATAAAAATCAGAGATTATATTCAGGTCCTGATAGAACAAAAAAGGCTATTCAAGGCATTAGGCAGGGTTAAAGAATATCTTTCTTTGGAACCCGAAAATCAGGAGTTTCTGGATAAAAAGGCGTATCTTGAGAAAGAGCTCAATAACTTGACACTGGCTCATATTGATAATGGTATCAGATTCTTCAATCGAGGAAGTTATCTAAGTTCAAAGGTTGAATTCCGGATTGTCCACCTGCTGGAGCCACAGAATTTTACTGCCAAACATTATTTAGCCAAGATAAATTCATTGAGGATAGAACCAAACACGATTGAATTGAATAATCTCTATGAAAAAGGTGCTCAATTTTATGCCCAGGGTAATTACGAATTTGCACTTGAGTGCTATGAGGGTATTAAAGAGTTTAAACCGGACTTTTTCGGTGTCCAAAAGAATATTGAGCTTATAAGAAAGAAGATAGCAGAAAATTAAGGATTCAGATTATTCAAGGCTACCAACAACCTTTTCTACCTCGTGGAGTATTTCACAGGATTTTACGAGCTCCTTCATCCTGGTATGGTCAGGGTATAAAGGTCTGTCCTCATCAAGATGGGCAACATATCTCCTGATAACTTCCTTTGCTGCACGAACACCCCGGCCCGGTGTAAATTCTCGAAAATCTAATGCCTGTGCAGCGGCCATAAACTCAATTCCCAGGACTCCATAGGCATTATCAAGAATCTGATTATTCTTTATGGCAGTATTCATTCCCATAGACACAAAGTCCTCTTGGTCCGCAGCCGCGGGTATGGATTGAATTGATGCAGGCATTGAAAGGATTCTCTGCTCAACAATCAACATATCTGCCGTATATTGACTGAGCATCATTCCTGAGAACATACCCGCACCTTTGGTCAGGAACTCGGGCAGGCCCTGGCTCAGATTGGCATTGGTGAGCCGATTTAGACGTCTCTCAGAAAGCACACACACCATAGTCACCGCCGCACCAACCATATCCATAGGCAATGAGACGGGAGACCCCTGGAAGTTGGCACCAGTAAGAGTCAACTTATATTCGGGTAAGAAGATAGGATTGTCACCAACACCATTCAATTCAATCTCCACCTGCTCTTTAGCCCAGCGCACCGCATCATGGGCTGCACCAATTACCTGTGGCGACGACCGCATTGAATAGGCATCCTGAACCTTGGTCTTAAATTTGCCGGTTAAAAGGTCACTACCTTCAATACACTTCATAATTGCCCGGGCTGACCTTATTGCCCCTGGGAAACCTCTTGCCTCATGCAGGCGCACATCATAAGGTTTCATATTGGCGAGCAGTGCCTCAAGGGTCATGGCACAGGCAATCTCTGACTGCTTAAGCCATCGGTTTATATCGTATAACTGTATCGCACTCATTGCGGTAATGAGATTTGAGCCATTTATTGTTGCCAGTCCATCCCTTGCCTTAAGTCCAGGAATGGAAATTCCTGCCCTTTCCATTGCCACACGACCCGGAAGTAGTTCACCTTGATAATATGCTTGGCCCTCACCTAAGAGCAGAAGGGCAATCTGAGACATTGGCGCCAGGTCACCACAGGCACCGACCGACCCCTTCTGGCAGACTACAGGAGTAACGCCTTTATTCAACATCTCAACTAAGGTAATAGGGATTTCTGGCCGGCATCCAGATTTTCCCTTTGCGAGAACATTTACCCTGCTTACCATTGCCCCACGGACAAATTCTATGGGTGCTGGTTCACCTATGCCTGCGGCATGATTATATATAAGATATTTCTGAAACTGTTCTAACTGCTCATCCGAGAGAATTTTCTCTGACAACTCACCGATCCCGGTGTTTATCCCGTACATAATTTCTCGGGCTTTGATTTTTTCCTCTACCATTTTACGGCATTCCTTAATCCGCTCAATCGCCTCCGGCGCCAGTTCCACTTTCTCGTTATGACGGGCAATTGCGACTAATTTCTCAATTGTTAAACTTTCACCATTAAGAACAATCGCCATAAATTTTTCTCCTTTGCCACAATTCTATTTAATATTGGGCAAAAGTCAAGCCTATTTAATCTAACTGTTATTTTAAAGTTAACACCTTTCAGACAGGTTAAGAAATGTTAACTTCCACATGCATTGACTTAATTGAACAATCAATTATAATCGGTTATGAAGTGTGTGATGTGTCAGAAAGAAACCATTCTTGCCCGAATTCTTCCTTATTGTTCGGAATGCATCCGTCAACAATTTGATAAAATCTATCCGGAAATTTTAAAAATTCATCAGCAGACAAGGAGTGCTTACCTTCTGCCCGGAGAAGTTCCTCAGGATAAGGATGGCATACCCTGCGGATTATGTGTTAACAATTGCCGCATTGGAATTGGTCAATCAGGTTATTGTGGTGTGAGAAAAAATATTGCAAAAAAGATTATCGGCCCTGATGAAAATTGGGTTTATGTAGATTGGTATCACGACCCGCTGCCTACAAATTGTGTTGCCGACTGGGTTTGTGCGGGTAGCAAAGACTATGGCTATAAAAACTTAGCAGTCTTCTATGAGGCATGCAGTTTTAATTGTCTATTCTGTCAAAACTGGCAGTATCGGGAAAGAAAGAATCGGGCAACGGTTGAGGAACTGGTGCGTGCCGCAGACCCACTTACCTCCTGTATCTGTTATTTCGGTGGCGACCCCACACCGTTTGCCCTACATTCCATCGTCGCGGCAAATGAGATTTTAGCACGAAAAAAACACAAAAAATTTAGAATCTGCTGGGAGACCAATGGTTCGGTTTCGCCAAAGATAATGATAGAATGGGTTGCCCTGGCATTGGAAACAGACGGTTGTATAAAGATTGATTTCAAGGCATTTTCTGATAGTTTAAATATTGCATTATGCGGCTCATCAAATAGCAATACAAAAGAAAATATCAAAATTGTAGCAAAATATATTCCCCAGCGAGAAAAACCACCAATTTTGATTGTTAGTACCCTGTTAATCCCTGGCTACATTGATGAGTATGAGATAACCGAAATGGCGAAGTTCTTGAGTTCAATAAATAAAGATATACCCTGGTCATTTTTGGGTTTTTATCCACATTTCTATTTTAGTGATTTACCCAGGACTTCAAGGAGGCAGGCAGAACAGGCATTGGAAATTGCCAGAGATTATGGAATAAAAAATACCCATATCGGCAATGTTCATCTTTTGGTTTGAAATAGGAGAATCAAAAACCGGTGGACTCTATTTAACGCTGTCAGGGATAAATTAGGCAAGATTTGCAATGCAGTGTCCCATAAAATAACTCATCCGCATCTATCATTTATACCTTGCTTTTAAATTACAGACCTGGCTGCAATAGAGTCCATTTTGGAAATAACCGATATTCTCTCTATCCTTTAGCAAAAAACTCGTTCCACTCTTACAAAAAAGTTAACGCCTGTCCTGAGGTGCCATTAATTAATTTTTGCATTTTACTTTTTAATATTTGCGGTAAATATGGGGTCTGACTCCATTTCTGTTTTTCTCAGGATTGGTAACGATTTTCACAAGCAGAAAATCTTCATCCTTGATCAAACCTATCTGTGGTGCATAATATTTATGCGCGGTACCGGATTCCAGCGGTGTGGTTTCTTCGATATGCAGGCAACCCTCATATACATTAAGCGGCGTCGTAACTGTCTCATCTTGAGAAATTATTTCGGCACGGTCCATTGCGACCCCCGGCGCAATCTCGTTATAATACTTATCGCCGACGATAATTTTCCCAGGCATCATCAATCCGAACCGCGCGCCGTTAACTCCAGACAACCAAGAACCTTCGTGACTCACGACTTGTCCATTCTCATAAATATTAACATCCTCGCCAAAATAATAGACATCACCGGTGGTGGTATCAATGGCAAAATAATCTCGGGTTACTTCCGACAACTGGTCGTTGACTTTTTCAGAGTCAACTATCACTCTGGTTTCAACACCATCAACAATGTAGGTTTCGTCAAGAACCGTTTGAATTATCGTATCATTACCATTGGCAAAAATTAGTTTATGCCCTGGCTGTATTATGAAATAGCGATTAATACCAGTCGGTCTCAGATTTGCCTTATTAACCTGAAAGGAATCACGCCATGTGTTTTCTTGCTTGCATTCATTAAGAAAAAACGCCATTACAATAAAAAAAATAATTACCGTTTTCTTCATTGGGCTCTCCTTGTTATTTTATTCTTCACTATAATATTTAAGCAAAAAATCTGAAAGTTCGCTCATAATTTGCAACACATATCAGGAATATTTTATCAATAAAAACTAATAAGTCAAGTCTTATGTCTCACTAATTTGGTCTTAATAATAATTTCCGGTGATTGATTTCATCTAATAGATTATTGAGTTCCACAAACTTTTATCGATGCCTCTCGCAAAACAGTCCGATCTTTATTATCACCGTCTGTCGTAGGATGTCAATCGTATGAAATAATCCGCTGCTGGCTGGTAAAGGTTAAAAAGTATACGCCTGCCTTGAAGACCAAGATTTAAAAAATCACTGGCTACTGACTGCTTCTACTACTCCTACATTGTCAATGTATAATGTAAAGAAGATTTGACCCGGCATCCGACCAATAAAGTGTTTTTAACTTTTTTGTAATTTATGTTAAAATAGAACCAAGGATACAATAACCCTTTTGCCGAGAGAGATTAAAGATTTATGCCGCTTCGTAAGTGGAAGTGGATATTTACCAACAAATTATTGATGCATTATCATTTGATTGTACATTTTTCTCAATTCGTCTTCAGGTATGAATGGCTGACAAATTGCATCAAGGGTCTCCCTTTTTATCTCTCCGTTTATTATTAATTCTTTTCCTGCTGTTTTTGCTGCCGCCAGAACCGCCTTTCCATGCGCGGTCAATTTGCCATTCTGTTCCATTAAGAAGGCGTGGGGTCTGATTCCCACCAACCACAGGTAGCAATAAGTACCATCTTTTCAATTTTCACATCATTGCGCAATCGTGCACGTGTCCTACCACTACGAAACTCAAGCACAGGTTCAAGTAATGGGCAAAGACGATTTAATATGTTCTACATTGCTCCAGGCAAAGGGATATAAACTGGTGAAGCAAGAATAAGTATTTCTGATTGTTTCAAGACAGGATAGAGTAATTGCATATCATCTTTGATAAAACATTGTTCGGGGTTTTCATACCAGCAATACATTGTGCCACATACACAGGATTTGACCTTTAGTTTGCTGGCAAAAAAATTTTTGGTTTCACAACCTGCTTCTTTCATTCCTTCAACAAAAGGATTGAGAATCCTTGCGGTGTAACCCATATCCATCCTCGGACTGCC
>JBDRWI010000029.1:0-28012 GCA_039802265.1 Caldifarciminota bacterium
ACATCATACCTGATGAAGAGCATACCGAAGTCCGCCTTTGGTATCAAGACCATGTAATCCAGATAGTACATTTGAAAGTTATCTAAAAATTAGGGCTGGGTGCGGGAGGTAAGAGCTATTTATCTGCGGCACCCAGCTTTTATTCATCCCATTATCAATTCCATCCACAATCTTAAAATAAAATTTTTATTCAGTTCACTTTTAATTTTGACTTAACACCCCTGTCCCCACTCCTTTTATCACAGGTACATTTATTGTAATCTCTTCAAGAGTTCCTCCGCTTTTCCCCTCTGGAATAACTATCACGCCTTCTTTAAATTTCGCAATAACCTCTCTATAGACATCCTCGGGATTTATTTGTCCCTCCACTCCAGGGTTAAAAATATAATCCCGATAACTACTCTGAGAATACTGGTTCCACATTCTGATAAATTGAACATAATGCACCCCCTTGTATTTGTAAAAAAAATAGCTATGGTTCAGGTCCAAAAGTGAGTTGCCTTTTACCTGAGCCATCAGCCTTGATGATATATAATACCACATTTTCGTGTGGATTATATGGTTTGTCTGTCCAACCTGTGAAGACGAAGTAAGACCCATCGGGTGACCAACATGGACACCCACCCTCTTCTACAAGTATCTTTTTATTGCCCTCGGGGTCCATCGGAGAAATCCAGCATTCGATCTTTCCCAATCTACCTACATCAAATGCAATTTTTGAACCATCGGGAGAAAAAAACTGGATACCCACAGCTTACCGAATTCCAAAATGTAAGCTGTTTTTTTTATTCATACTATTGGTATCGGAATGCCCGGGCAGGATTATGAAGAAATTATTGAAGGTATAAAACTCTGCCGCGCCTCAGCGTCAATCCATATCACAGATCCATTATATCACAATGACCATTGTTATACATGGTATTATCAAAATAAAAATTCAGAGATATATTTAAAAATTAAAAAATTTTTATCAAATAAACGAGCTTATAAAGGCAATTGATGTTAATTTTATTAATGCTAATATTGAATTTATGTCTTGCATTAAAATCTTAGATGTGTAAAATTATCCGTGGAAGAGAACTTTAGCGGGATCATTCCTGTAAAAAAGCCAGTTGGGTTTACAACCTATGATTTAATAAGGATATTCAAAAAATCAACTGGGTTTAATGGAAAAATCGGTCATGGTGGGACCCTTGACCCATTTGCAACCGGTGTTGTTCTTTTGCTCCTTGGTGAGGCAACAAAAAGGTTTGAAGAGATTAGAAACTGGAAGAAGGTTTATATTGCCGGTATCAGACTCGGAATCTCGTCAGATACCGGTGATATTGCGGGTGAAATAATGGTTTCTGAAAAATCTGATTTTAAAAATTTAAAAAAAACAGCAATTGAGGAAGTCTTAAAGGACTTTATCGGCGAAATTAAACAAAAGGTTCCTTCCTACTCGGCAGCAAAATTTGGGGGTACTCCCATGTATAAATTGGCAAGGAAGGGTGTATATGTTGAAAAAACAAGGATTGTAAAGATTTCGCACATTGAACTCTTGAACTTTAAAATCCCACTCCTTACAATAAAAGTGACCTGTCTTGGAGGGGTCTATATCCGGCAACTGGCAATGGATATAAGCGATAAAATTGGCTACCCCGGGCTATTATATTTTTTAGAGCGTAGTGAGGTAGGTAATTTTTCTATCAAAGACTGCTATACGATTGAAGACTTTGAGAAATTACAGCTACCCGAGTTTCACTTTACCACCAGAATCTTCTGACTCTTTATCCCCTCATTGCCCGCAAAGACCAGGAAATAGACATTAGGTTTGAGAGCGGAAAGATTTAAGGTACTATTATAAACCCCGGGTTCTAAAATTCCATCCGCGAGGCACATTATCTCTTTTCCTGCAATATCATAAAGAACCAATCGAATAGGTTGCGCCATAGAAACTGAATAACACAGCCGGGCTTTATTAGTAGCTATGTTGGGCAAAATCGCAAAATCAGGTATTCTGTGGGCAGGTCTTTTTTTAATATCGTCCTCAATAATTCCGGTAAGATAGAAATTGAAATTGGTGAGCGGTTTGAGCGAATGTAATGCCCCGGTCAACTGACTATCAGGCAAGAAACCCGAGGCAATGACTTTAATCCAGAAAGAAACAGGAAGCAGACTGTCAAAGGAATAATATCCCTCACTATTGGTATAGGTAATGCAGGAATCATAAAAGGGATGTTCGGTATAAATCCAGATTTCACTATAGGCAATCATCTGGGCATTGGGAAGAGGTAAGCCATTTCCCAACACATATCCTGAAACCTGGCATCCTGAATAATCATCATTGGAATCTCCAAAGGTAGGTGTGTAGTCAATGTACCAATCTTCAATATACATCATATCTACGCCCTGGTTTACATTGCAGTAGAATTTTGCTGCGGAAGCCCCGGCCGGTGGGGCAGGCACAAAATGGCAGTTGCTGTCAACAGGGTAGCGCACCGAATCTTCAGGAATTGTTAAGATTCTAATAAAACCGGTGTCTGAAGGTAGATAATACGGTCCGCTAAGGACCGAGGTATCAATTACCACATAACTGCTGTCTTGCATATAAATCTCCGTATCTATAATTGCGACACCTGCTGGTGTAATCACCGAGTCATTCAACAACGGAAAGTTAGAACCCATTGGATAGGTAAGGTGGAGTTCAAATCGCTGATTATCATCGGTCTGGAATTCATTGAGCACCTTTACCACATATGGATTGGCAAAAAGAACCAAGGGCAGCACACCGAAGAGAAATAAAGCCATACCTCCTCCTTATACTATAATTTTATGTATCTATAAAACTTTGTCAATCACCATTTTATTATTAAATCTTCTTCTGGACAGAAGTCCTTTTTATCTATTATATAAAATACCTTTTTAAAAGAATGATACTTTGAAACTATGGGGTAATTTACCTCCGCTTTTAAAGTTTCTGGAAGGATAATAAGAAAGTGGGCATATTTTATTGGCTTTTTCCACATCTTCGTTGTGGTAGTAATGTAGCGGAATGTGTTCTTTTGCAGTTTTTGACAATAGATAATTTTAAAAAAATTTTCCTTTTTTGCCTCCATTTTCATTGTGAAATAAATTCCATTTGTATCACGCTCATAAGGAAAGTCAAGCAAAATCATATCCGGAAAAAGATGCAAAGAATCAACGGGAAATGGATAGAAGAATTTAACCCTCTTTTTATTGTTGGTCAAATTCTTGAAAAAATATTCGCCAGTTACTGTTGCCCGGTTATTTTCAATCTCAATTCTAATATCCTCTTTATAAAAATCAATCTCTGTGGACCGAAAGCATTCTATGCATATTAAAAGACAAAATCCAAAGAATTTTACTTTAGACAATTTGTTATCATTCAGTGTTTTCCAAAACCTTTTATTCTTAATAGCAAAAATCATACACTAACACTATTATATCCATAATTTGCATTCTGTCAAACCCAGCCGACCAAATAGGATGGAAACTGCTCGGAATATCAGATAGCAAACCGCACAATAAATTTTTAGCTTTCTTTGTTTCTTAAGAAACAGAGAAAGGACATAATCTTCGGACGCAATGACAGAATTTTTCAAATTCCTATAGAAGGCCATCAAATAGGGGGACTATGGGTAAATATTGGGAGAAGTGCTAAATAAAGTTTTTACGGATTAACTCCAATATCTTTATGCAAGGCTAAAGCCTTGCCCTACAATCTCTGGAAAAAACTTACACATTGTATTTCTGCTGAATAGATTTAAATAAGATAGGAGGCAAAAACTATATCTGGTTCATTTCATCAAGAATCGCCGCCAACTTCCTTGCCTCATCCTTACCAATCCACTCAAGTCGGAACCGGTCTTTTGATAATCCGAGTAGACTCATTGTTTCTTTTAAGATCTGTTCCCTTGTTTTTGCCCGGAAATTCCCTTTCGCATAGTGGCAGGCGTCAGGATAACAACCGCCAACCAATATACCTTTGGCGCCTAAATTGAGAGCCTGAATAATATGACTCGGCTCCACTGCACCACTACAGGGAACTCTTAGAATCTTTACATTCTCAGGATAATGCAGGTTATTATATGCCGCCCTCTCGGTGGCGTTGTATGCCGACCATTTGCAGAGAAAGGCAAGTATGTCTCCGGCATTTGTTGATTCTTTAATCCATTCAGAAATTTCTTGAGTGGTAAATTTCTCGAGCCTGCTCGCTGCAGCCGGACAGGCACTGGCACAAACTCCGCAACCCATACATAAATCCTGGCGAATCTTTATCCTCTCATTCTCGATCATAATTGCATTGTACGGACAGGTGCTGATACATGTTCTACAAACACTGCAATAGTCTTCATTTACATAGGCAACGGGCTGGGTTGATTCAAGGATGTCCTTTTGCAGAAGATTGATTATTGAATATGCACACTTTCTGGCATCAACAAGCGTTTCCGCAACACCGGCCGGAAAGTTGGCTGAGCCGGCAAAGAATATTCCCCGAGGCATCTGGAGATTCCCCAACTTACCATTCTCAAATAAAGTAGGGAAATTACCTTCGGTTTTTATCCCGAGCATATTTAATGTTTCCTGGTCCGGGACAAATCCACCACTTAATACAACTGTATCGGCATCAATCTCAAGGAGTTCGTTCGTGTAGAGGTCTTCAACCCTTACTATTAGACTTCCATCACGCCTTATCACTTCAGACGGCTTACCCTTGATAAATGAAATACCAAGTTCACGCAGGGTAGTATAAAAGTATTCAAAGTTCCCATAACTGCGCATATCCATTGCGCAGACAAAAATCTCCGTTTGAGGATAGCGGTCCTTGACGAGTTTTGCCTCTTTTAATGCCAGAAAACAGCAGACACGCGAGCAATAAGGAAGATGGGCATTATCACGGGAACCAGCGCAGCATATTATAACTACCTTTTTCGGAACCAGTCCCCCATCCGCAATCTGCCTTTCAAATTCCAGTGTATTTAGCACACCCGGATATCTTCCATAACCGTATTCCTCTACTTTTGTCAAATCATAAAACTTCAATCCTGTTGCCACCGCGATTGCTCCGGTCGCTATTTCTGTTATCTTTTCTTTTTCATTAAGGTCAATCTTTTTCGGACATACCTTTACACATTCTCCGCATTTTGTGCAGGTATTGAAGTCAATGGCATAGATATATGGATATGTATTTATCGTATAAATCGCCTTCCTTATTCTTCCGTTATCCATCACACTCACCGGACAAACCAAAACACATTTGCCACAATTGTTACATTCCAGAACCCCACGCGGTTTGATTTTCAACTGGATCTGATAATCTCCAATTTCGCCTTTTATTCCGTTTATCTCACCATTCACGAAGATTTCAATATTTCTATTCTTTATCAAACTCGAAATAAGTGGTAATACCGTATGGCTCCAAGGCGTTCCTTCAGGATAGAGTCTATCAAGTTTTGCCACGGTTCCACCTAAAAATGGTTCTCTTTCAATCAAATATGTCTTTATACCTCCACTGGTTAGTGCCTTTGCCAGGTCAAGACCACCAACACCTGAGCCGATGACAACCACTGATTTTTGCTTAATTGGAAAAGACTTCTTTTTGACCCCTGGACCTGCCTTTGCCTTGGCAATTGCTGCCCTTAACAATTCCTTTGCCTTTTCCGTTGAGTGTTTCATTAAAAATATATGGTCTTTTAAATTCACAAACTCGGCATCAATTTCCGGGAATAGTCCCTCCATCAAAGAAGGTGTGCAGCCGGCAATTACCACCTTTTCTTCAGGATCAATTTTAACAACTTCTTTACACAAATCATTATACCATTCAATCCTCACATCTGGTCCAAAATCCAAATCAGGAATACTTATCAGACCATTGCAATGGCAAAGAATCAATCTCATCATACACTCCTTTTTACAATTTTGAAATAATACTATCTGGTTTTATCCGATTGAATTTTAATCCACAGGCATCCGGTGTGAGCCCGAGCCCCAAGCCAAGTAGTTGTGGATAATAAAGAACTGGTAAATTATAGGTGGTGTTGAACTTCGCCTCCACCTTTCTCTGATTATCCTCATACATTACAGTACAGAAGGGGCAGATTGAAATCATTCCATCCGCATTATGGTCTCTTGCCATCAATAGTTTCTGATTTGCCATCTTCAGCGCCAGTTCCTCATCAATACCCAGTACCGAACCACCACAACATAACTTCTTCTCCTGATATTCTATCACTGTAGCGCCGGTAAGTCCCACAAGTTCATCAAGGGTACGGGGATTTTCTACATTATCAAATGCATGAAGATAAGAAGGCCTGAGATAGTGGCACCCATAATGTGATATTATCCTTAAATTTTTCAGCGGTTTTTTTATTGCCTTTTTAAGATTCTCAACGCCAATGTCTTCATAGAGAATACGAACAAAATGGCGGACTTTTATCTCATTGGGATATGCAAAACCCAATTCGGTAAATTTTCTATGAAATTCATTCTCCTTTAATTTTAACTGGGCATCAGAGAGCATTGCGGTGCAGGAATTGCAGAGGGTGACAACATCCAATCCGAGTTTACTTGCCAGTCCAACATTGCGCGCCGCCATCAAAAGTGAAGTTTCTGTATCAAGTGCCTTCAAAGGAAAACCACAACAGGAGCCTTCTTTTAAATCCACAAACTCAATTCCCAGTTCCTTTGCTACATTACGAGTAGCCAGTTCATAATGTTGTGCCCGAACCGGAACGGTACATCCAAGAAATAATGCATATCTCTTCATTGTGCAATCCTTTCTCTAATTTTCGTAAATTCAATAATCCTTGATACATCCGAAATCCTTTTTGCGATATCGGGTAGTCCCAGCCGCTGTCTCTTTTTCAAATCAAAGTCTTCAAGTTCATACAGCCGACCCGAATTATTAAGCAGGTTAAGTTGTATTTTAAGCCCTTCCGGACAATAGCCCTGTTTTACAGCATAATTTTTTATTGCATTTATAACCTCGGCAACGCGGATACCCTGAGGGCATCTCTCCGTGCAAGAGTGACAATGGGCGCAAAGCCACAAAAAAGGTGAAGAAAGCACTTCCTTTTTCATACCCAGAAGTGTCAGCCTTATGATTTTTCTCGGATTGTACCTCTCATCCAGATAGCGCACCGGACAGCTTGCCGAACAGTCACTGCAACCAAAACATCTTACCAGACCCGCACCGCCTTCCTGTTTGATAATCTCCCATTTAAAATTATAATCCGCATTCTTTAATTCAATCATTATACCTCCGTAAGCCTTCTGATTATATTTAAAATTCTAAGAAAATCAAGATGCCGATTTAAACCGGAGACTTGAAATTTTGAAATTCTTGATTATAATATTGCCCAAAAAGGAGACCGTGATGATTACAATGGTCAATTTAAGCCACGATGAACTACCAACCCAGTGGTATAATATACTTCCGGATTTACCAGAACCACTACCGCAACCAATGGATCCACCCGATGGTCCGTCACGCATAAATAACCTACCCAACCTCTTAATTGGCGAATGCCTAAAACAAGAATTCTCAACCGAACGCTGGATTGATATCCCTGGTGGGATTTTAGATTTATACCATAAGGCCGGCAGACCCCGACCTCTTTTTCGAGCAACAAATCTTGAAAAGAGATTACAGACACCAGCCCGATTATACTACAAAGGTGAGTTTTTTAGCCCCACGGGTAGTCATAAGGTAAATACGGCACTGGCACAATGCTGGTATGCAAAACAGGAAGGTTATGAAAAAGTTACAACCGAGACCGGAGCCGGGCAATGGGGAACCGCCCTCTCCTATGCCGCTGCAGTAACCGGATTGAAGTGTATTGTATTCTGGGTGCGTAGTGTCTATAACTGGAAAAAGGATAGACTACAATTTATGAAGATGCTCGGTGCTGAAGTCCATGCCTCACCCAGTCCTGTTACAGAATTTGGCAGGTCCTTATATGAAAAGAATCCAGAACATGTTGGTTCACTGGGGATTGCAATTTCTGAAGGACTTGAGGCAGCACAGAAAGACCCAAAGGCAATCTATTGCTTGGGCTCGGTTTTGAATCATGTCCTGATGCATCAAACCATAATCGGCCTTGAGGCAAAGAAACAGTTTGAGATATTTGATGACTATCCGGATATTGTAATCTCCTGTCTGGGAGGTGGTTCAAATTTTGGTGGATTTGCTATTCCGTTTATTGGCGATGTATTGACCAAGGGTAAAAAAATAAAATTTATCGCTGCCCAGAGCGAGGCAGCACCAAACCTGCAGGGCAGGTATGAATATGACTTCGCCGATTACGCCGAGCTGACGCCATTATTAAAGATGTATACACTCGGGCACAAGATTGATATGGCACCAATAAAGGGCGATGGGCTGCGCTATCACGGGTGTTCACCAATAATCAGTCTTTTAAGAAACAAGGGATACATCGATACGGTCGCCTATCCCCGGGATGAGCGTTATGTCTTTGAAAGGGCAAAACTTTTTATGGAGACCGAAGGTTGGCTACCTGCGCCAGAATCGGCATATTCAGTATGCTGTGCTATTGATGAAGCGGTTAAATGCCGGGAAAGTGGTGAAAAGAAGGTTATTGCCTTCAATGTCAGTGGCCATGGATTCCTTGATATACCGGGGTACCGGGATGTACTTGCCCTTGGTTAATTAAAGCCCGATTTCAATTCAACATCCCTATTAATTGAATCAAAAATTTCTCACTACCTGTTCAATTTTGAATAGATCAACGAAATCGGACTTTGGGTTATGAAACCGGAAGAAATAAAAAATACCTTGAGCCGAACCTGGCATCCTTTCTTCGGTAGATTCGGTAGTCTGCTGCCCATTCAGGAACTCACCATACCCCATATCCTCAATGGCGCGAATGTAGTTGTTATTTCACCAGCCGCAACAGGAAAGACTGAGGCGGTTATTGCCCCAATATTGGAAAAAGTTCTCGTCCAGAGTTCAAAGGGACTAAAGGTCTTATATATCACACCAACCCGTGCACTTGTGAACGACCTGTTTAGAAGGCTTGAAGAACCGGTCCGGGCATTAAATCTTATTATCAGCAGGAAGACCGGTGATAGACCGAAGATAGACATAAAGAAAATACCGGATATTCTTCTGACCACCCCGGAATCATTTGACTCAATGCTTGCACGCCTGCCCCGGATATTTTTAGACCTCGCCTTTGTCGTTCTTGATGAAATCCATCTCCTTGACAATACCCCACGCGGAGACCAGTTGAGATTACTTCTAATTAGATTGAAAAGAATCTTGAAAGAAACCCGCCAGTTGCAGTATTGCGCCCTTTCAGCAACGATTGATGACCTCAAACTGGGTGAGAGATACTTTCCCCATCCAACGGTCTGCCTTCTCAAATCACCGAGGGAGATTGAATATCTCCTCCTGCCGGCTGATAATTTTATCAATGCATTCTACAGAATCGTTCAAGAAAGAAAGATTAAAAAGGTCCTCGCCTTTTTTAATGCCCGAAGCCTGGTTGAAGGCTTTTCACAAAAATTTAATCGTCCACCATTCTATAATCGGCTTTTTGTCCACCATGCAAGTTTACCCAAAGCCCGCCGGGAAGAAGTTGAAAAGGCAATGAATCAACTGGACCGGGCCATGCTTTTAGCCACCTCTACCCTGGAACTGGGAATTGATATTGGCGATGTGGACTGTATTGTTCTTTACCGTCCTCCTTACAACATCTCTTCTTTACTACAGCGCATTGGCAGAGGAAATCGCCGAACCGAAAGACTATTTGCCGTTGGTGTCTATTTAAATAACTGGGAAAAACTCCTCTTTGAGACATTCTTTGAATGCGCCCAGAAAGGACTTTTATACGAAAAGAAGTATCAACCATCATTGGCGGTTATTCCCCAGCAGATCTATTCTTATCTATATCAGCGGCGGAGAATTGGCACGACCCTGAACAGCCTCTATCGGCTATTCTGTACCGTCTATTCTGAAGATATTATCAAGACCGTCTTTGGTAAACTGCTTGGTTCGGAAATAATTAAAGAAACAAGACCGGGGATATATAATCTAACAGCAAAGATTGAGAACAAAATCACCTATGGTAAGATCCATTCTAATATCGCTGAAAAGTCATTCGGTGAATATTCTGTCTATGACATTAGTCAGGGAAATTTAATTGGCCGTATTTACTATTTATTAAAGCGATTCATCCTCGGCGGCAGATGCTGGGAAAGGGTAAAGGTTCTGGAGAGCGAAAAGAAGGTCTATGCACGAGTCATTGGCGAAGGTCCGGAGTTTGCAAAGATTTTTGAAGGTAAGGGTGCGGGTAATTATAATTATCTTTTATCGGCGGTATTGAAAGCCAAACTTTTCCCGACACTAAAGCCCGAGGAATTTCCATTTTTCTATGATGGAGAAAATACCCATATCCTCCACCTCTTTGGTTCGCTCTATGGTTTCATAATTGCGGAGGCATTATTTGAGGAAGGAATTGATGCTATTGATATAGAAGGAAAGATTCTGACCCTGAATAAATTTCTGCTGTCGGATGAAAGTTTTCCTATTCCCAAAGAGGGTAGTATAAAAAAGATAATCAGTGCCAACATCACAAGATTTGAAGATGCACTGGGGAGTGGTGCATTCTTCTACGACCTTCCTTCAGAACTTCAGGTTGAAGACCATTTTTTAAACTTAGATATCTCTGGCTTTGTTGATTTTTTATCTAAGATAAGGCTTGTTGAAATGCCCCTCGAAAGATTACAGGAAGTGCTGAGGCTGATTGGATAGACTTGACAAACTCTACTTTTATAATAAAATATAAAATAATATTCCAATGGACATAAGAGAATATCTTGAATCAAAAAGACGGATTGTGGATGACGCCTTAAAGAAATATTTTATAAACCGAAATCTCTTCTTTGAGGTGATGCATTATTCACTGGAACGCGGAAAGCGAATAAGGCCAATACTTGCTATTGCCAGTTATGAGGCAAACGGTGGCAAGGATATCAAAGAGATACTGCCCATTGCCTGTGGTCTTGAGTTAATCCATACCTATTCTCTAATCCACGACGACCTGCCGGCTATGGACAATGATGATTACCGAAGGGGCAGGGAATCTGCCCACAAAAAGTTTGGCGAGGCAATTGCAATCCTTTCCGGCGATGGACTCTTCGCCTATGCCTTTGAACTTCTTACTGAAGGGGACAATTTGATTGAAGAAAAATATCGGGTTGTAAGGGAGGTCGCAAAAACGGTTGGACCAAACGGGATTGTATATGGTCAGTTCCTTGACATTCAGGAATATAGCCGACCCAACCCAAAAATTTTAAGGCAGATCCACTATAATAAAACCGCACAATTTATTGCCCTGAGCATAAAGGTGGGCGCAATAATTGCCCGTGCTGATGAAAAGATAATAGATACCCTAACCAGGGCTGGGATCTATTTAGGAATTCTCTTTCAATATACCGACGACATACTGGATATCGTTGGTAAAAAGGAAGAACTGGGTAAGACTCCCCAAAAAGACCTGAAGAATAAAAAAATCACTGCTCCCCTTGTATATGGAATGGATAGTGCAAGATTCCGGGCGCAGAGATATGCCCAGCTTGCCCGGGGTATCTTCACCCAACTCGGAGCAAGATTTGAAGTATTCAATCAACTTACCGATTTTATCCTGAACCGAACTTATTAAAAATCTAATTATGAACCTTCTGGAAAAGATTGAAAGCCCCGAAGACATAAAGAAATTTAGTGAAGAAGAACTCACTGCCCTTGCCCGGGAAATAAGAGAAATGATCATTACTACCACATCAAGGACAGGGGGTCATGTAGCACCTTCTTTAGGGGTAGTGGAATTAACGATTGCCCTTTATTGGGTATTCAATCTTGAAAGGGATAAGATAATCTGGGATGTTGGACATCAGTCTTATGCCCATAAATTACTCACCGGCAGATATAAGAAATTTTCAAGTTTAAGAAGATTCAAGGGCATAAGTGGATTCCCGAAGCGTGAAGAGTCTAAATACGATGTCTTCAATACCGGACATTCCTCTACTTCCCTCTCCGCAGCCTGTGGCCTTGCTATTGCAAGAGATTTTACTGGCGCCGATTATCACATCATATCTGTAATTGGTGATGGCTCACTGGGCGCGGGTATGGCCTTTGAGGCATTGAATCATATCGGTCAATTAAAGAAAGATGTAATCGTCGTGCTCAATGACAATGAACGGTCCATCGGCGAAACCGTGGGTGCACTATCCCAATATCTTACCAAGATAATCACCACCCGCAGTTACAATAGATTAAGGGACGACCTCTGGGTATTTTTAGGCCGGTTTCCCCCTTATATAAGGGACCGCGCGAGGAATGTAGCGAAGAGAATACAGGAGGCATTAAAGGGTTTTGTTTCACCCGCAGTGATATTTGAAGAACTCGGTTTTCGTTATATCGGTCCACTTGATGGGCACAAAATCAAGGACTTGATTGTGACCTTCTCAAGGGTTAAGGAGATGCGTGGACCAAGGATTGTGCATGTAGTCACAAAAAAGGGAAAAGGTTATAAGTATGCAGAAGAACACCCGGAACGTTTTCACGGTATCGGACCTTATAACCCGCAAACCGGCACGGAGAATAAGAAGACAACATCCTTCACCGATGTCTTCGGTGAAGCAATTGTTAATATTGCCAGAGAAAACAAAAAAATTGTAGCAATTACCGCGGGTATGTGTCTGGGAACAGGATTGAAGAAATTTTCCAAAGAATATCCAGAAAGATTCTTTGATGTGGGAATCTGTGAACAGCATGCAGTAACGATGGCCGCGGGCCTTGCCCTTGAAGGATTCATCCCGGTCTGTGCAATATATTCTACATTCCTCCAACGTGCCTATGATCAGATAATCCACGATGTCTGTCTGCAGAAATTACCGGTCATCTTTGCCATTGACCGGGCTGGTCTGGTTGGTGAGGATGGACCAACCCACCATGGTCCATTTGATGTCTCCTACCTGCAGTGTATCCCCAATATTATCGTCGCTTCTCCCAAGGATGGAGAAGAACTGATTTCCCTTCTTAAGACCGCAATAAATTATCGGGGTGGTCCTTTTGCCATTCGCTACCCTAAGGCAGCCTGTCCGGAAGTCCGGAATCCTGACCCCGGTGAGATTAAAATCGGTGAATGGGAAATCCTGCAAGAGGGAAAAGACATTGCAATCCTCGCCACGGGCTCAATGGTGGCACCGGCGCTTGGGGCAGTTGAAATATTAAATAAGAAAAATATTAACCCGATTCTGATAAATGCGCGTTTTATTAAACCCCTTGATACCACCCTGCTGAAGATAATCAAAGACAAGGTAAAAAAGGTCTTCACCATTGAAGAAAATTCCACGGTCGGTGGTTTTGGCTCTGCGGTGCTTGATTTCTTTGCCCCATTTCATAAAGAGATATCAGTTGAGATAATCGGTCTGCCGGACCGATTTATTGAGCACGGTTCAAGGGAAGAACTATTAAAAATCTGTGGACTTGACTCAGAAGGGATTGTGAATAGAATTATGACAAAATCATGACTCTTTTAATTATCGTATTCTTGTTGGGTCAATTTACTGCGCCCTATGAAACTCGGGTTTTTGTTGACTATGATGGAAACTATATTGTGTATGCCCGATTTTACCAGGGAACACTGGTAAGTATTGATAGTGTAATCCCGATGCCCCATTATTTAAAGACCAGCCTCCACCGTCGTAACAAGATGATGCTAATCGGTGAATTGAAAAAGGAATTGGTCAAACATAGCGGCTATGCCGCAAAAGGAATCTTTGGAACATTTGAAATACCCCTGCCCAAAGGGGGATTCAGTGACTTCATGGGTGAAACTGGAAAACTTGATGTGGGTGGTTATGTGAAGATAACATTGGGTGGTGGTAAGACATTTATGACCAATCTACCCGGGCAGGCTGGAATGTCCCTCTGGCCCGAATTACAGATGGAACAGGAAATGGCAGTAAATCTTGATGGTCAGGTCGGTGACCGGATGCGGGTATTCATCGACCATAATTCAACAAGAATCAATGAGACTGAAAATAAAGTCCGTATCACCTATAAGGGAAAGGAAGACGAAATTATTCAGGAGATTGAAGGTGGCGATACCCAGCTATCAATCCCACCGACGACTTATACCGGCGATATTCCATCCCATCAGGGGCTTTTTGGTATAAAGTCTACCTCACGATTTGGTCCCCTGGAAATAACCGCCATCGCCTCCCGGGAACAGACCCAGACTGAAGAGATGGAAATAACCGGCACTTCATCATTGACTACCGATTCAATATTCTCAAAGGACTATGAAAAAAGGAGATTCTTCTGGCTCGGAACCCTTGATTCAATCATTGAATTGAAGGTCTTTGTCTACGACGAAAACCAGGGAAACAACAGCAACAACATCACCCGTTATGGAAACGCCATCCTTGATGCCAATGACAATAACATTCCTGATGATACGACAAAGACCGTCTCGGGTTATTTCACCCTAAGAGACGAAGGGCTTGACCGCGATTATACATTTATACCAAAGGTAAACATAATTGAAATGAAGCAGGGAATACAGTTGTATTATGAGGCATTGGGTGTTTATTATCGCAAGATTGATAGTCAGGGTAATGAAGATACGGTGGGACTCCTTCCGGCCGGGCAGGATACAATCCAGTTGAAGCTCATCTGTCCGAAAAATTATCCGGATACATCATCAATCCTCTGGGCTTACGAGTTGAAGAATTATTATCAGATAACAGTTCCCGGGGGTAATCTTGATTCCGTGCAGATTTACTATATGAATCCCAGCGGAATTAACGACTACAAGGATACCCAGGGAAGGACTTATCTTAATCTTCTGGGACTTGATGAGAATAAAGATGGTGTTGTCGACCAGTATCTCGGCTTTGGTGATGGTGGATTTGACCGCTATCGTGGCCTTTTGATCTTTCCGGAGCCGATGCCATTTACCAATTCCACTCTGCCGGAGCCGGATTATGCGATATACTACAATCCCTATCAACCTTCTCTCACCGGTAAATATTACATAAAGAAAAGGTCAGTAACAGTTGCAAGAACCTTTGATCTGCCCGCGAATACCAAGAGAGTCCGGGTATATGTAAATGATCGCGAGCTTGAAGAAGAAGGTTATTTTGTTGATTATGAAGAAGGAAAACTGGAATTGCGAGTACCGCTTGCCCCCACGGACCGGGTGAGAATCCAGATTGAATATAGCCCATTCTTTTCTATGTCCCAGAAATCGCTTGTTGGTATGCGTGGGAGTTCAAAGATTTTAGGTGATGGTACACTTGGGACTTCTTTCTTCTGGCGCACCGAAACCTTTCAGAGTACCCCCTATCAACACATCAAACTTGGTGAAGAACCATTCAACCGAATGGTTTTAGAAGCAGACTTTGCCCTGCCCAAGAGCCTGCCCTCATTAACAACATTCGTTGACAACCTGCCGTTAATTGAAACCGAAACGGAATCAAAATTTAATCTCAATTTTGAAGGTGCCTATTCATTCTCCAACCTCAATTCCCAGAAGGCGGTTTATATCGATGACCTTGAGGCAACAACCATCACCAAATCAGCCCAGATCACAAGACTCTACTGGACACCCTGTTCAAAGCCCCTTACTGCAGATATAACAAACTTTGTCCGGACTCCATTAAGATGGTTCAACTTGAAAGACAAAGAGCGCCTTACTGCCCGAGATATCTATCTGAATCCAGTTGACCCGAACGAAATTGCGGATGTCTTGAAGATTGTCTTTACCCCGGAAAATGTGCAGTCTTTTGCCGGGTTGACGCAATATATCACAAGTGAGGACCTGAGTGAGTGTGAAAATATTGAACTACTGATAAAGGGGAAGGGGGGCAAGATTCACATTGAACTTGCCGAGGAGATATGTGAAGACCAGTTGAGAAGAAACAAAAATGGAGAACTGGTTGGTCTGGGTAGCCTGGAGGATGAAGACTTCAATCCCCATAACTTCTCCTTCAGCGAAAATGAGGAAGATGCAGGATTGGACACTGTATTTGGTGATGATAACGCACAGGTTCCGGGTGATGATGGCAATGATGATTTCAATGAAAATGATTACAATAAAATAAACGGCACCGAAGGCAACCGCTGGTATGACACCGAAGACCTTGACCGCAATGGAGTCTTGAATACAAATAATGTATATTACAGTTATTCAGTCCACCTTGACTCATCCAGATTTTTGATTGATGCGGAATTGAAACCGGGCTGGAAGATGTTTCGGATACCAATCAAGGATTCGCTGGTGTGGGATACAGTCTTCGGCAGTCCGAGCTGGAGCAATATAAGATATGTCCGAATCTGGTTTGATAACTTCACCTCGGCGGAAACGCTGCTATTGTATAAATTAAACATTACCGGAAGTCGCTGGAAGAATCTGGGTATTCAGGGAGAACTGGTTGATTCTTCAGAAATCTTTACCATCACCCCGGTCAATACCGAAACCCATGCTTACTACAAACCACCCTATCCGTTACCGGTTGACCCCCTTACCGGTAAAAAGATCAATGAAGGTGGACTGGAATTGAATCTCCAGAATATAAAAGAAAATCACACCTGCATTGCCCAGCGCCGGACCGACCGTAATGAAGATTATCGTGCCTATGATACATTGGTCTTTTATTTCCGTGCCCTGCACTCAAATCCTGAGATAGCCATTAGATTTGGTGCTGACTCAATGAACTATTACGAATACCGGACCAATTATGAAGAAGGTAGCATCGGCTATAATGACTGGCGTGTCTATAAAGTAGCCTTTAAAAACTTTTTGGATTTAAAGAGAGAAACCCAGGGTCATGGTGAGAACTCTCTGGGAAATTATCGCGTCAAGGGGAATCCCTCAATATCAACAAACGCCTTTTTTGAAATAAGATTGAAAAATCCATATACTACTCCATTGACTGATACAATCTGGTTTAACGATATCAAACTCAATACCCCGAAATACGAGGTGGGCAAGATTTTTAAGGCAAACAGCCGTCTTGACATCGCTGACCTCTCAAGTCTCGCATTCGGATACGAAGAATCCAATGGTAAATTCAGAAGGCTTTCTGAACCAAATGCCCTGCCAGACCAGAGTGAATCGCGAACCTATTCGGCAAATGCAAACTTCGCCTTGAATAAACTCTTACCTCAGACCTGGGGATTTAATATCCCACTGGGCTTGAGTCATTACTACTCAGCCCGTAGACCACGCTTCTCCACATTCATTGCCAACGATATTGAGCTTAATGCAGAAGAAAGGAAAAAAGAGGAAACAAGAATTACGACCAACGGCTACACCATTCACCTTGCAAAAACAAATTCCAAACAATGGTTGTTAAGACAAACCATTGATAGATTGTCCTTTGACCACGACCGTACCATAAATGCCGCTACCGGAGGTCTGAGTGCCGATACTTCAGATATAAAAAATTATCGGGGCAATTATTCACTCGACCCGAAGGTTTCGGTTAAAATCCTGAAACAGGAAATATCGCTCTTTCCTCAGAATATAAATCTTAGTGCCCATTATGCGGATAATCAGGTAAATTCCTATTATCGCAATTCTCCGGATTCTTCATTTAGAGTACGCGATGGTTATCCCCAGCGCCGCCGGACACTCGCCCCTTCATTTTCCACTAAATATCAGCCACATTCAATCTTAAGTACCAATTTTTCATTCTCACAGATGCGGGATTCTGTGTCCCAAAGAAGAAAATTTGGTGAAGAGATAGGCAGGAGCCAGAACTTTAACCTGAATGCCTCAAAGAGTCTATTTATCATAACTCCAACCTTCACCTTCAATTCTAATTATACCGAAGACCACAGTTTTGAAATGCGCCAGCCCGAGGACCGCCGAAGTGTCTCCAATAACTCCCGAATCACTGTCTCAAGTCCTTTTGATCTTAAAAGATTTGTCCGGCTCTTTACCCGGCTGCGTGATGAATCAAAAGACTCACTGCTGATTCCGGGTTCCCCATTATGGATTGTCAAACAGATTGAAATCTTTGTCGATTATCTCCAGAATCCAACCATGAGTTTTTCCCGGCAGCGAGGGTCCGGTTATTATACTACAGTCCGACCGCAAATCAAATACCAGTGGGGATTGATTGACACTATTCCCCATACCGAAATTGCCCCCAATAGTTATTCATCCCGCAGTGTCACTGATAACTACAATCTAAACTCCGGAATTAGAATAAAACTGGTTAGCCTCAATGGTGGTTATGGTTACCAGTTAACAAGAAGCTTTGCCTTGAGTGGAAATGAAAATCGTACGGTTTCCTATACCTATCCCAATTTGGACCTCAGAATCTCACAGATTGAGGCATTGCCAATTTTGAAAAAATATACCCGTTCTTCCAGTATCAATTCCAATTTTAATCAGAATTATCAGCGGCAATACACGGTTGTCCCCGATACCATTCCGGAATTGACCGCCGCTTCTCATTCATTTACTTTCAACCCAATTTTGGGCTGGCAGGCAAACTGGTTAAAGGGCATTACCACAAATACCACAGTAAACTACAGTCAGACTGATAATGCCCAGTATGTTAGCAACTATATCAATCCAACACGGTCGGTAAGCAGGGGTGGAACCTTCTCAATCGGATACACCTTCAGTGCACCCAGGGGACTTAGCCTTCCCTTTTTACATGGAATCAAATTTACCTCCAATCTCACCACGAGCCTGAACCTGAGTTACACCCGTAATACAAACTATGCTGCCTCACAGCATAATCCAAATGTTCTGGACCTGGAAAATCCAATCAGTGACGGAGAATCATCAACATTTGGAATCTCGCTCGATTATAATTTCTCCTCCAGTATTACCGGAGGTGCAAATTTTAATTACACATCAAACAAAGACCGAATCTCATATATCAATGACTCAAAAAGGGTGGATTTGAGTATATGGTTGAATATAAACTTTTAAAAATAGGAAAACAGGTAATAACAAAGGCTTTTAAGAAATATCAAAACATAATTATGGTGTTTTGTTCTTTTTGTTCTATGTGTTTATCCGCCGACCTTTACGATTATTTTAAAGAATTCTGCCAAATCGGCGAAAGGTCACCCAATACCCCGGGGCACAGATTAGCCCGGGATTATATAATCAACCATCTTGATAACCCGGAAATAGATTCCTTCTTCCAGGAAGGAATCTGGTTCTATAATATTTACAAAAAATTCTCCGGGACCGGCGAACTCATCGGTATCGCTGCCCACTGGGATTCAGATATTAATTGTCCCGGGGCAAATGATGGTGGTTCTGGTGTAAGTATCCTCTTAAAGCTTGCCGATACCCTCAAAAAGAATCCCCCCCGTCTGCGCGTGCATCTATTGTTCTTCGATGGTGAGGACTTAAGACAGGCAGAACTTGTTGGCTCAAACCACTTTGCAGCAAAATGTCTTGAGCGCTATTCATTTATTCTAGTTATTGATATGGTTGGCGACCGGGACTTGCAGATTTACCAAGAAGGACACTCAGTAAAATTCTTCCCTCAGCTTGTTGATTCAATATGGCGGATTGGAATGAATATGGCACCCAATGTCTTCTTTCCTTCGGTAAAGTACTACATTATTGATGACCATATTGCCTTGCTCAAATATGGCATTCCCGCAATAGATATCATTGACTTTGACTATCCATACTGGGATACTAAAGATGATACAATTGATAAATGTAGTAACGAGAGCCTGAAGATAGTATACCAATTTTTGCTTAATATCGTTTATGAAAAGGGAGAATATTAAAATGAAACCGAAAAAAGAATTCATTGTCCTTTTAGTTCTATTAGTAGTTCTTGCTGGAATTAACCTATTGGCTTATATTCAGTATACAAATCAACAAAAGGGAATAGAATTGATAGTGAAAGAGGGCACAAAGCCAATTTCAATTAACAATGCCGAGGTAGATGATTTAGAAGCACTTCCGGGTATTGGTCCTGCCCTGGCCCGGCGTATCGTTGAATATCGCGCCCGTCATGGTGCATTTAAGGATTTAGATGAACTGAAAGATGTAAAGGGAATAGGTGAAAAGGTATTCAGGCAAATCTTGCCCTTTATTGAATTGTAGGTGCCTATGAGACTCGTCACAAATCAAGAGATGAAAGAAATTGATACCTGGGCTCAGAATTTCCTTGGTATCCCGGGGATTGTATTGATGGAAAATGCCGGACGCGGATGTGTGGAGGTATTGAAGAGATATTTCAAATTGAATGACTTGAATGTCCTTATCATCTGTGGTCCTGGTAACAATGGCGGTGATGGAATGGTAATTGCCCGTCATCTAAAAAATCAGGGAAGTAATGTCTCTGTCCTTCTTCTATGTCGGGCCGAGCAATTGAAGGGCGATGCCCTCTTAAATTATACAATCTTAAAAAAATCAAAAATTAAAGTCCTGGAGGTTAATTCCGTATTAAAGTTGACTGAGGTATTTGCCTCTTTTCCCGCGGATTGCATTGTTGATGCAATCTTCGGCACCGGATTTAAGGGCAAACCAGCTGGAATTTACAAAAAGGCAATAGAATTGATAAACCACTCAGAAAAATTTGTGCTTTCTGTAGACATCCCATCTGGAATAAATGGTGATACCGGCGATTTTGAAGAAATTTGCGTTGTTGCAGATGCCACCGTAACGATGTGCCTGCCTAAAAGGGGAATCTACCTCTTCCCCGGTCGTGCCTCCTGTGGTAGCGTCTATGTTGTAGACATTGGTGTGCCGCTTGATTTAATAAATCATGGTTATCCTTGGGTCATTGAATATGAGGATATTTTCAACCTGCTTCCTTATCGTCCCCCGGATGGGAATAAAGGAACATTCGGCCAGGTTCTTATCATAGCCGGGGCAAGAGGGTTTTCGGGCGCGGCAGCAATGGGAGCAATCGCCGCCCTTAAAGTTGGAGCGGGACTTGTGCGCCTTGCTGCACCAAATAGCATTATCAATCCCCTGGAGGCAAAGTTACTGGAGGTGGTGAAGATACCCCTGCCTGAAACTGAATCGGGGACAATAAGTCCTGAAGCAATCAAGACAATATTACCATTGATGGAAAAGTCTGATGTCATAGCTGTTGGACCGGGTATTACCACCAACGAAAAGACCGTTGAATTTGTTTTTAAACTACTGCCAATGATAAAGAAACCGCTGGTAATAGATGCCGATGGAATAAATATCATTGCCCGGGATATTTCAATCTTAAAAAAGATTAAGGCACCATTTATCCTTACGCCCCATCCTGGAGAATTGAGTCGGATTACCGGCTTATCCCCTTCGAATATCAATAAAGACCGTCTTGGAATTGCCGCAAGATTTGTCCGTGAATGGGGCGGAATTCTGATATTGAAGGGTGCACCTACAATTATTTCCAGCGCCACGGGTGAGGTCTTTTTGAATCCAACTGGCAATTCCGGGCTTGCCAGTGCGGGGAGTGGCGATGTTCTCTTTGGTATGCTCGCTGGTTTTTTAGCCCAGAATCTATCGCCGATCAATGCAGCCGTCTGCGCCGTCTTCCTGCACGGTCTTTGTGCCGAACTGGCAATGAATGAAGATAATAATGAATATTCACTTACCGCCGGCGATTTGCTCGAGATTATTCCTAAATCAATAAATTTTATCTTGAATCGGAAGTATGAATAGACAAAGGTGATGAATAGTCTAAAGAAAAAGTCCTTAGTAATCGCTTATCTGATTTTTACCATTGTCTGGGCAATTGAAACTATTCCCAAGAATCCATTCATTGAGCATTATGAAGTTGTCCCGCCCCTTGGTTTTATCAAATCAATTGCCACATCACATCAGCAAATATTTGTAGTAAGTGATAATTATCTTTTAATTTTAAATAAAACGGACCTGAAACTCCAGAAGACCACCTGTTTTTCTGAATATATTGAATTTGTTGCCTATGATCACCTATTTGACGAATTGTGGTTAACCAGTTATAGTTCACTCATTAGATATAATCCCAATTTAGGTAGCATTCGGGAGTATCCGATAGGTATTCCGATAAACGGCATCGGTATCGGTGCGAATTCAGTCTATCTTGATGGTCCAAGAAAATATGCGTTAAATCGGCTGAGTGGCGAATTTAAAGAAATTAACGATTTCCCTAAAGATATTCGGTGGTTTAAAAAGACCCAGCAACGGGATATTGAAGCCTATAGATTTCTCAGCCCCTACTATTTTCTGGATCCCCTTGATACATCACCGGAGCCCTTCACTCAATACCGGATTACCACAGTATTTGATGATGGATTATATCTATATGTGGGGACAGAAAATTATGGACTATTAAGATATAATAAATATTCCTGGAATAAAGAGCGGTTAGTCTATGGTCCCCTTGACACAAAGATCAAAATGATGCGCAGGATTAATAATACCTGCTATCTACTTTCCTCAAGTGGTATTTCCTTTTACAACCGGGAAGATAAAACCTGGAGATATGTGAGGCTAAACCAGGATGCCCGTGATTTTATCTTTTTGGATAATAGATTAATCCTTGCTGTCGGCAGTCAGTTGCTATCCCTTTCCGGAACATTTGTAGCACCAGTAGGTCAATTACCTGCTCTCGTTTTATCGCTCAATAGTGATGAAAAATATCTTTATATCGGGACAAATTCCGGAATGTTCCGGATGATAAAGGGAACGGATGCGTTCTTACAATTCGGTCCTGATAAATTCGCCATATATACCATCTATACCACTCCCCAGAATATCTATGTAGGGGGAGAATTTGCCTTTTATGATTACAATAAAACTACCCACCGATGGGAGGAGCGACTCAACCGTGGAATAAAGGATATCATTGAAACTGAAAAATCCCTTTATCTACTTACCACTAATAATCAACTTGTGTCTTATCAGAAAAACCAGTCTCAAGAGAATGATACGAACTGGCTCCTGCTTCCCTATTTTAATATTTATGACATAGAAACCGATGGGAAGGTAGTTTACTGTGCCACCTTTGCCGGTTTGAATCTTTACGACCCAGCGACTGAACTCTATCAACCAATCTATGAACTGCCCCGAATAAAATATGACTATATAATCTTAACCGATGAAGAAATCCTCGCCCTTTCTGAAGAAAGAATCTATCGTCTTCCTTTAAAATATCTCAATTGGTAACTAAAAAAAACGAAACTGCACAAAAACTATCTTTTATTGACCACCTTGAGGAACTCCGCAAAAGGATTCTTATCTCTCTTGTAGCGATTGTAATTTCTTCTACCCTCAGTTTTTTCTTTGCCTCCCGAATATTAAATTTTATTATCAAATGGACGGGAATTGAAACCGCCTATTTTTTTTCACCGGCTGAAGCATTCTTCGTTCAGATTAAGATTGCCATATTTGTCGGCATATTTATTGCCTTTCCAATTATTCTTTATGAAATCTGGGCATTCATCGGTCCGGGGCTGACCGGACATGAAAAGAGGGTCTCGTTACCCTTCCTTTTTTCCGGGATTATTCTATTTTTGTGTGGACTGGCATTTGCCTCGTTTGTATTAATTCCTTTTGGTCTTAAATTCTTATTTTCCTTTGGTTCAGAAAATTTAAGACCCCTCATGAATGTCAACAAGGTCCTTGAATTTATTCTTTGGTGTCTTCTATGCTGTGGAATACTCTTTGAACTACCCCTTATCCTCTTCTTTTTGCTCAAACTGGGAGTGATTCAGATTCAGACCATCACCCGGCACCGCGCCGAGTTAATCGTTGGGATATTAATCGTCAGTGCAATTCTGACCCCTACCGGAGACTTCTTCACCCTGCTTTTGATATCAATTCCCCTTATCATTCTGATTGAATTGAGCATCCTTGTTGCGAGATTAACTACCAAAAAAGGCGGCAGCCGGATTTGCACCGGCGAATAGCGGTTTTGCAGACCGCCGCCTTGCTACTTGGCTATGCCGCCTTAATAAACATTATATATAAAAAAATACAAGTGTCAACAGAGGATAAGAGATTTTCAATATGCTCCATTAAGCTGAAAATTGAATAATCCCCAAAAACCGAAATAATAGATATAAAAACCAACTCCAATACAAAAAATCCATTGTTCGGAAATTTGCCTTTACTGCTTAATTTAAAATCGGTATTCAATAAGGTAGTTTCTAAAAGGAATATTGTTTTTGTAACATAATCCGGTACCTATTATTGACTCGGGTTGGAAATGCAAACCTTTTTTGCCGTTTGATTTCTCAAATTTTATGAACGAGGCAGTGGCAAGCGCACCGACGATGTCTCCAATAATAGTCGCCGTCAAATAGACTCTTAATTCATTACTTCCGGTCAAAAACACCAATCCTGCACTGGTTAAGGCACCGGCGAGTCCGCCAAGGATGATAATATTGCCGGCTGATTCACTGAAATCCCTCTCCTTTGCAATTCGGTAGCCTAACATTGAACCAAATCCAAGTCCTGAAATTCCCGCCGCGATATACATCTTCTTTGGAATTTTGTTATAATCATTCTCAAACCAGGATAGAAGAACTGGAAACAATATTCCACCAACAATTCCGCAGTTTCCAAAAATGAGCGGATCTCCATCCGATAAATTTAGGTCTCTGGTTATATTGGACCCGAGATACAATCCAATACCCAGACCAATAATGGACAAAGTTAAATATTGTTTATGGGTAAATACCGGATTAGACCAATTATCAAATAGACTGAGCAATCCTGTTGCGGTTATCCCGGTAAAATCTCCAATCAAGAATATCGTACTTCCCCTTCCTACGCTCAATTTAAATCTATTAACCGATTGAAAGCCTATGTATTCACCAAGGGCACTGCAACTTGCTGTAAAAAATGCACCGGTTCCTTCAAAAATCTCCATATCGGCAATTGAACTCAATGCACCAGCAGTATACAACCCATGTATTCCACCGGTAATATACATTCTCGCATGGGCTTTTGAAACATCGGTATTTCTGGTTAAAACCAGGGGGATAATAAAACCTGAGGCACTGGAGAGCAAGTAAATAGCCATGCCGGTTCGCATCTCGGGTGGTTCGAATGCCATCGTCATAAGGGGAGCCTGGACTGCATAGGCAAAAAAGAAAGAATTCGCGAGGAATTCTCTATACCCTGAACGGTCATAGATTGCTTTGGATATCTCTTTTGCCTTTAGTTCTGCCATATTTTGCTGGATTTTTGCGATTTCCTCCCGGTTGACCTCTCTTCTTTCTTTAATAATCGCCCTCTCCTTTTGGAAATATATCTCAATGATATACGAAGAGTCAGGTTGCAAAAATAATAAAGCCCTTTGGAATGCAGGATAATTTTCGAAAAATTCAAGTCTCCGAGCAAATAAACTATCAATTTCATAGATCTTTCCTTCAGCATCAAAGGGAATCTGGATTTCATAAGAAGTTGAATTTGAATCAATCTGTACCCAAAGCAATAAAATAATGAATTCCATAATCACCAAATTTTATTTTAACCATAATTGTTTTAAAGTCAAGAAGTAAGAATTTTGGGCCCAGGAATTCAATCTCAAACTAATTGAGCTCTAAAC
Source organism: Caldifarciminota bacterium (assembly GCA_039802265.1). GTDB lineage: Bacteria > Hydrothermota > Tepidihabitantia > SM23-42 > JAOAFX01 > JBDRWI01. Next base: position 25,564 of record JBDRWI010000029.1, read on the forward strand.
CCAATCCCAGTCTGACACGAAATGGATTGGTATAATGAAATGGATTTGAATAGTAATCCTTTATCGCCTTTAAGTATTCGTCGCGCATCTCCACGGGGGTGATAAGTCCATCGTGATTATAATCACCCTGTGGAGAATAATAAAAACTCGTAAGTGAAAGCCAGCCAAATTGACTGATGGGAGGTTCAAAATCACCGTGCTCATCGGGTTTACCAGTCGTGGGATAAACACAGATAATCTGTTTTGAATCAAACAGATTTTTTATTAATAATGTGAAAGAAAAATCGGCCGGGCCGATCTTAAATCTTTTTAGATATTTCAAATCTACATTATTGTGCGCGGGCATGCGCGCTGAGTTTATATTCCCAAGGTATTGCCCTTTTAAATTTTCCGGAGTATAAGGCAATCCGGAATAAAAAGAGAAGAAAAAAAGAAAATGTGGAATTACGCAGCAGGGAAAAGAAATCCTGCGGAATATTCAAAATTAAAAAGCTCTTCAAACTATGTGGACAGTCGAAATCAAGGGGTGAATATTTTTTTTCATAATTGATTGGTTCGCCAGTTATTGGGTCATTTCCCTCATAATAAAAATTATAGCCGCAAACAAAAACCTGTTTTGTAAACTGAAGGTTATAACTCAATCCACTGGAAATCCATTGACCGAATGATTTTTCAAGATTCATCTCTAAACCGTTGACCTCTGCCCTGTTGATAAGGTTATATGTATAGACGTACAAATAATTCCAAGGAAAGTAGCCATCACTCCGAATCTTCTGGATAACCAAATCGTACATATATTTTTGATAGAAACTGCCGGTAATCAATCCGTATGCAGTATTCAATCTGCATCCCATTTCAAAAATTCTTGTCTTCGCTGATTCACACCTTCCGATATATCCTGCTGGTTCATAACAGAATTCACCCCCATTAAAGAAGATAACCAACTTGCTGGTTACCGGTAATATCAGGCCCATTCTGGGTGTGAAGTAGTTCTTTTTGAGCATAAAAACAGTATCATCACTGGATAGCGCAGGCACTATCCGGGGCTGATATAGCCCATAATCAAAATTGCTGACTCTAACTCCGGCAAAAATGACTATATGTTCGCTCAGCCAGCGGTCTTCAAGATAGACCGATATTGTTTTCGGCGTGAGTTCATAATAATCCCATAGCGATTGAGCAAACCAGGGCAAAGGATTATGGTAATAATTAAATTCGCTCCAGGTAAAATCCATTCCCCATTTGATTTCATTTTGATTTGTCAAAGGATATTTCATTTTTAAAAATAATTGCTGCGCCGTTGAATTGTAATAACACCAGGCAGGATAGTCGCCAGCAGTATAAAAAATTCCCCCAACACCATAGGGGTTATACCTTAGCGATTTTTCACTGCGATTATCTACTTCCTTGTGATACCTTATTAAACTATCACGGATGACATCAGATGGTGACAGTTTGTTATTGTTTAAATATTCTATGAGATGTTCTGCCTTTAGATGGTAATCATCAAACCATTGATGACCATTTTGCGCCTCCCATTCATAATCCCGATTACCAAATACACTATCAACCATTGTCCGAAGATACCCTACCGATGTTTTTATTTTATTCCATAGTAAGAAATTGCTACTAAAAATTATTGATTTTCCCTTTTTTCGGACCATTGGTTTTTGCCGAAAATATTTATAAGGGTTGCCACCAATAATATGCGGATGCCCCAAAATGTTCTGGTCACGAAATAAATTACCCCGCACTGTAATATAATTGTCGCCCTTCACAAAATAGGTCAAACCGACCAAACAATTATAATAGTTACCGGGTGAAAAAACCCGGTAGAGACCTGGTGATGATACATCAGTGTATAACGCATTTGTGGAAAAGAAGTAATTAAGGTTGGTATTTGTCCGACCATGACCATTTATACCGCACTGATTGAATCCGTTATTAAGTCTTTCAGCCAGTAAAAAATCATCGGTTAGGTATGCAATCCGCAATGAGTTCTTATCTATTTTCTTTGTCGCGATATGAACCATCCCGCCAAATCTATTTCCATATTCCGCGGAGAATCCTGATTTCTGGATTGAGATTTTTTCTATTATGTTGAGATCTACCAGATAGGGATTCGTCACCGGGATACCATCAAGATAATAGACAATTTCACTCTTTCCGATACTACCCCAGATATGAATTGTTGAGTAATCTTTGACGACTCCGGGAATGAGCATCAAAAGTTCATCAAGGTTAGTTATTGGCAGATTTTCAATTTCGGCAAAGTTGAATACATAAATATTGGTAAATGGGTGTTCATAACTGGGTGGCGATGCGGACAAAAAACTGGTGGTATAAAAAGCAGGCGGATGTATTTCATCACAACCCCGCAAACAAGCTAATTTTATACAAATTTCTATCAGTGTCAAGTCAAAATCGATATTGACAGATTAAATAATCT
>JBDRWI010000030.1:0-27956 GCA_039802265.1 Caldifarciminota bacterium
ACCTCGCTCTTTGGAATGGCACGCCGTTACAATAAAGACCTTGATAAGTGGTCCCACAAGGCAATTGATATTGCCAATTGTATCGGCACAAAGGTTGTTGCTGCAAATACCGGGATTGTAGTAATGGCTGAAGAACTGGAGGGCCATGGTAAAAGTATTGTCATTGCCCATGGCCAGGGGATCCATACGGTCTATCTGCATCTTAATAAAATTTATGTCAAAACCGGAGATACCGTGACGATTGGCGAGGAAATCGGTGAGCTGGGCAAGACCGGTATGTGCACCGGGCCCAATCTCCATTTTCAGATTATGGTAAATCGTGTTCCTACTGACCCAAGATACTGGATTCCGGGATGTGCGAAGTTAAAAAAGGGTGATTATGTCAAAACGTCATTATCAAAGACGAACCTTTAAATATCTCCCGATTTGCCTTTTAATTTTTGTGCCTCATTTATGCCGGCTCTAAATGCCTTTAGATTTAGCTCCTCTGTCCCCTTGGGAACGCGTGACAGAATTGCTGATTCCATCGCCTCTTTTGATACTATGCCAGTTAGTTCAGTAATCAAACCTAATGCTACAATATTTGCAACCAATGTTTTGCCAGTCTCTTTTTCGGCAATTTCGGTGATCGGCAGAGAAATAACTCTGAATTTTCCTTCGGAACCAGCCGAAACATAACCAGAATCCACAAGAACAATTCCGTTCTCTTTCACATCTCGCCAGTATTTATTATATGCCTCCTGGGTTAGTGCCAGAAGCAGGTCAATATTTACTGCCTTGGGATAGTCAATATCTGCGTCACTTATTATAACCTCTGAACGACTTGAACCACCCCTTGCCTCAGGACCGTATGATTGACTCTGGGTTGCATTCTTGCCGTCATAGATCGCAGCCGCTTCCGCAAGAATCTTGCCTGCAAGAATCAATCCCTGGCCCCCTGAACCACTCAGCCGGATTTCATACCGGAAAGCCATTACACCTCCTTTTTTCGCACCTTTTCTACAAGTTTAAAGTATTCTTCGCAAAATTCTGGTCGTTCAATATCATGGAGTACTCCAATGGTAATCTTCCCCTTTTTTTCTTCAATGGTTAATTTGCGAGCAGTCTCCACCGGTATACTATTTTCTTTATAAAATTTAAGCATATCAACTGCATTACCAAGACGATTTGGCCGGCCATAATAAGTTGGGCAGGGTGAAAGAATTTCAATGAGCGCAAAGCCTTTCTTTTGAAGTGCCTTTTCAATGAGTTTATCAAGCTGCGTTGCATGATAACAGGTTGAACGAGCAACAAAAGATGCCCCGGCGGCAATTGCCAATACTGATATATCAAAATCCGGCTCAGCACTACCGTAGGGCGCGGTGCTTGCCTTTTTACCAAACGGGGTCGTTGGTGAAACCTGTCCACCAGTCATCCCGTAGATATGATTATTGTAAAGCAAAACCGTCATATCCAAATTCCTGCGGGCAGCATGAATGAAATGATTTCCACCGATTGCGGTAGCATCACCATCCCCGGTAACAACGATAACTTTCAATTTCGGCTTTGCAAGTTTCAAACCGGTTGCAAATGCAATCGCCCGACCATGGTGGGTATGTAGGGTATTAAAATCGATATAACCAGGTGTCCGTGAAGAACAGCCAATACCCGAGACTATTGCCACATCATCCTTTTGGATTTTTGCGCGGTCAATCGCCCGAAGCATTGCCTTCATTATTATTCCACACCCACAACCAGAACACCAAATATGCGGAAATTTATCAAGTCTGAGATATTTCTTATAGGGAAACATCTTTAATAACCCTTATGATTTCATCAGGAGTGATTGGATTGCCATCTACCCGATTTACCCTTATTGATTCCTTTCTTGTCGCACAGTCAACTTCATGAGCAATCTGACCGAGATTCATCTCGGGAACAATAAATCTTTTTATCTTTTCTGACAAATTATTTAAGGTATCATAGGGAAAAGGCCAGAGGACAAAAATTTGAAATAAACCCACCTTCAAGCCCAATGCCCTTGATTCATACATTGCCCTTTTTGCCGAGCGGGCACTTGAGCCATAGGCAACGATACATATATCTGCATCATCGATAAGTTCTGTTTTATAAGAAATTATCTCATTTTTATACCTTTCAACCTTGCGATTTATTCTGCGGTATAAAGCGTCAATCTTTGCGGGGTCATTCGTCGGAAAACCCGTCTCATCATGGCTCAAGCCGGTAACATTGAAACGATAACCGGTACCGTAATGGGCTATTGGCGGAATGTCCGAATCGGTAAATTTATATGGTATAAACTTATCGGGGGGGTCAGTAGTAAGAACCCGATCAATGATTTCTATCTCATTTTCATCGGGAATTATAATCTTCTCATTAAGATGTCCAACTATCTCATCCATCAGAATGATTACCGGAACACGAAACCGCTCTGAGAGATTAAATGCCTTTATTGTCCACTCAAAGGTATCCTGTACCGTGGATGGAACTACGGCGATGACTGGATGGTCGCCATGGGTTCCCCAGCGTGCCTGCATAACATCAGCCTGAGAAGGTAGGGTGGGTAATCCAGTACTCGGACCGCCGCGCTGAACATTAACCACGACAACTGGTACCTCAGCCATTGAGGCATATCCGATATTCTCCTGCATTAAGGAAAAACCCGGACCGCTTGTAGCAGTCATTGACTTCACTCCTGCCAATGAGGCACCAATAATTGCTCCCATTGAGGCAATTTCATCCTCCATCTGGATGAAAACCCCGCCCACTTCCGGCAATCTCCTGGATAAGACTTCCGCGATTTCCGAAGATGGAGTAATTGGATATCCGGCAAAAAAACGCATTCCAGCAACGATCGCCGCCTCGGCACAGGCGTCATTGCCGGACATAACTTTTATTTTTTTCCTATCAGATGGATATCCTGACTTTCCTGTTGATTCGTTCATAATTTTTCCACTTCAATCGCAAAATCTGGACAGTAAATTTCACACAATTGGCAACCAGTACAGGATTCAGGGTTTACAACCTTTGCTTTTGACTTTTCCATCGTCAAAACTTTTTTGGGACAAAAGGCAACACAGATTTCACAACCTTTGCACCAGACATCGTTTATTTTTATATCAAATTTCTGAACATTTATTGCCATCACTGGATTATATTCAAAAAATTGACAAAGTCAAGAAGCTAAATTAAATGATAAACCCGCTATTCTTTATATTCCACATATTGATTTTTGAGTTTAATTGAATATAATGATTTTGAAGAATGATGCCTATTCTGCTAACCATCCTTTTAATAATTTTTTTGGTTGTATTAGTTTTAGCGATTATCTTGGCAACATCGGCCAACCGAAGGAGGAGCAATATTTTATCGCAGATTGAAATCCTCACTGATGAGCTTGACCGGCAGAAACAGGAAAATATATCTTTAAGAAATGAATTGCGAAAAATCACCTCCCAGGATAATCTGTTTTTCTCATCAATGGTTAGATTAACATCAAATACTGAACCCGTAGATATTGCTCATGAGATAACGGGTCTTTTGGTTAATTTTTTGAATGCCAAGCAGGTTGCAATTTTCTTTTTAGACGAACGCGAAAAGAGACTTAACATTGTAGCGCATTATGGGTTAAATGATAACTGGTTGCCCAAGATAATCTATAATGTTGGTGAAGGAAAGGTTGGCTTGGCGGCTGAAAAAAGAATACCCATTGGAAAACATGAGTCTGACATGCTAAGAATCAAAGAACCTTATCCAGTTTTTGAACCTGATATCTGTTACCCTATTGTCTATCAAAATAGAATCTTTGGTGTGATTGCATTTAACCGAAATGAAGGTCTTGATGAACGAGAAAAGAGTATGGTCGGGGTCGTAGCCCGAATTACTGCAACTACCCTGCAAAACACACTGAGTCTTACAATGATGCGTGACCTTGCCTCAATTGATCCTTTGACAAAACTACTCAATATTGGTGCATTCAGAGACAAATTAAATGACGAACTAAACCGGGCAAGAAGATTCCAGCACACCTTGAGCCTCGCTATAATTGATCTGGATAATTTCAAATATTACAATGATACATTCGGCCATCAAATAGGAGACCAGATTTTAATCCGACTGGCAAAGATATTCAGCATACATTTCAGAGAAACTGATATTATCGGCAGATACGGTGGCGATGAATTTATCATAATGTTTCCTGAGACAAAGAAAGATGAAGCAGCAAAAATGGTAAAAGACTTACTGGATGGACTGCAATTACATAGCTTACTACAAACTCCGGGTAACCAAAAATTAACATTTTCTGCCGGGATTGCCTCATATTCAGAAGATGGATTAAATGCTGCCGAGTTAATAAAAAGCGCTGACGAGGCATTATATGAAGCAAAAAATAGCGGTCGCAATCGAGTTAAAATGCATTTCCACAAGATAGAACAGATATAGATGCAGAAAATGTCTTAGTGTCAAAAGTCCCTATGCCCAATTCAACTCAGCTTCTCATAGAACAAATCAAAAATATAGCAAAAAAAGATATTAATCTGATGGAAGTCTGTGGTACCCACACAATGGCTATCGCCCGTGCCGGCATAAGGAAAATGATGCCTGCTAATTTGAAACTCATTTCCGGTCCGGGGTGTCCGGTTTGTGTAACACCCCAAGAAATTATTGACTGGACAATTGAACTAGCAAAGCAAAAAGATATAATAATCACCACATTTGGAGATATGGTACGGGTGCCCGGGACGGTGGAAAGTTTGGAAATTTACCATCCCTATGTTGTCTATTCTGCCCGGGATTCTATAAAAATTGCCCAAGAAAACCCTCTAAAATCGGTGGTATTTGTTGGGGTAGGCTTTGAAACAACATCACCAACAATTGCCGCCACACTCCTTGAGGCAGCGAATAGAAATATAAAAAATTTTTATATCATCCCTGCATTCAAATTGATACCGCCAGCTTTAGATTATATTGCCCACTCTCCGCAGATTAATGTTGATGGCTTTATACTTCCCGGACATGTATCAACTATCATTGGTTCAAAACCATATGAATTTCTTGCCCATCGCTATAATATTCCTGGGTGTATAACTGGATTTGAACCTATAGATATCCTTGTGGGCATAAAAAATCTTGTTGAACAGATAAACGAGAAGACGGCAAGGATTGATATTGAATACCGAAGGGTCGTCAAACCGGAAGGGAATCCAAACGCCTTGGCAATATTGAATAAGGTATTTGAACCGGTGGATTCCGTCTGGCGCGGAATAGGAAGAATACCGAAATCCGGCCTCGGCTTGAAAAAAGTATATGAGCAATTTGATGCCACAAAAAAATTTGAAGTTAAAAATATCAGGACAAGGGAACCAAAAGGATGTATTTGCGGTAAGATTCTCTTGGGGGTAAAATCGCCTCCGGATTGCCCGCTGTTCGGTAAAAAATGTAAACCCTCAAGTCCGGTGGGCGCCTGTATGGTCTCTTCCGAAGGTACCTGTGCCGCCTATTATCGATACGGTGATTTTAAAACGCCAAGGGTAAAGAAATGCCGCGTGCATAAAAGTTAGAATATAGTTGAATGATGACTTAAAACAAAGCGAATTTATGAGATGACAAAAGAAATCAATAAAGAATTAATTAACAAATTATATGAATTACTCAATCCGTGTCAACTCTGTCCAAGGGAATGCAAGGTGAATCGTCTCCAGGGAGAACGGGGCAACTGTAAAGCGGGACTCAAACCGAAGGTATCGTCCTATCATCAACACTTTGGCGAGGAATACTGCCTTGTCGGTAAGTTTGGTTCAGGAACAATATTCTTCACCCACTGTAATCTCCATTGTGTTTATTGTCAGAATTATGACATAAGTCAGCACGGCATTGGCAGGGAAATTAGCATTGAACGCCTCGCCGAGATGATGATGGAACTGCAAGAACTTGGCTGCCATAACATAAATCTGGTCACACCAACCCCCTGGGTTCCCCAGATTGTTGAGGCATTAAGTGTTGCCCAAAAGCATGGCTTACAGATTCCCATTGTTTATAACTGTGGCGGATATGAATCGCTAAAAACCCTAAGATTACTGGAAGGGATAATTGATATCTATATGCCCGACATAAAATACGGAAATAATGAAAACGGCAAAAAATATTCTGATGTTCCGGACTACTGGGATGTAGTAAGGGCAGCGATCAAAGAGATGCAAAGACAGGTGGGCGATTTGGTGATAGAAAATGGTATCGCTAAAAAGGGGCTTTTGATCAGACATCTGGTATTACCAAATGATATTGCCCATTCAAAGAGGTGCCTTGAATTTATCTATAATGAAATATCAAAGAAGTCTTTTGTCAACATTATGGACCAGTATTATCCAACCTATCGGGCAAATGAGTATCCGGAACTCAATCGTAGAATCAACCCTATTGAATTTCTGCGGGTTATAAAAGAATCGCCTTTTGTTAATCCTTTTTATGACCGTGCTTAAATTTTTCTCTTTGCGCAAGACATTTCTCGCCCTGAAATACCCAAATTATCGCCTTTGGTTTTTTGGCCAACTAATCTCACTTTTTGGTACCTGGATGCAGACAACCTCACAAGGCTTCTTCATCTATGAATTGACTCGGTCTTCCATTTATTTGGGTTATGTTGGATTTGCAATGGGTCTACCTGCTTGGTTTTTTATGCTCTATGCCGGTGTGATTGCTGACCGTATACAGAGAAAAAAGATTCTACTCATCACCCAGACTATAATGATGATACTTGCCTTTGTACTTGCCTTTCTAACCCTTACGAAGATTATTAAACCCTGGCACATTATCCTGCTGGCATTTCTTATGGGCATTGCCAATGCCTTTGATGCTCCGGCACGGCAGGCATTTGTCCGGGAGCTGGTTGAACCCGAGGCAATGACCAACGCAATTGCCCTCAATTCGGCAATGTTTAATACTGCCATTGCGATTGGTCCTGCTGCGGGTGGTATAATATATGCAGCATTCGGCCCCGCCTGGTGCTTCACAATCAACGGAATAACATTTATTGCCGTCATTGCTGCCCTGATAGCAATGAAATTGAAATCACCTTCTCTTACGGAGCCTTCTAACTCTGCCCTCCAAGATTTGGTTCAAGGAATTAAATATACCTACCGACATTCAACTATTCGGCTCCTTATTCTAACGATTGGTATGATGGCACTATTTGGTGCACCATTTACAACACTCCTGCCGGCCTGGTCAATCAAAATTCTCAGTGGTGATGCGCGAACAAACGGCTTTCTCCAGACCGCCCGTGGTTTGGGTGCACTTTCATCTGCCCTGTTTATTGCCTCACTCGGTATCTTCAATTTCAAGGGAAAACTGCTCACCACCGGCACCTTCCTCTTTCCTCTCTTCATTTTTCTCTTCTCATTTACAAGCAATTTCTCTCTTGCTATCGTCTTTCTATTTTGTGCTGGTGCAGCACAGATTCTGATTATGAATCTCTCCAACTCACTTGTTCAGTTACAGGTTGATGAAAAAATCCGTGGCCGGGTCATGGGTATTTATACATTTACATTCTTCGGCTTGATGCCACTTGGCGCGCTCTGGATAGGAACCGCCGCCCAATTATGGGGAGAAAAAATTGCGCTCTTGTTTACTTCAACAATCATCTTTTTATATGCACTACTAATCTATTCTTTTGGCCGTCAGATTTGGAAATTAAAATAAAAGATACACACCGGACTAAAATATTGTCCGGCCGTCTCTGTAAAGAACGAACCAATTATTTATGGTGGGCAAAATATTCGCGAATCAAATTTTGAACAAGTCCCTGGCGTTTGAAATATAAGCCCTTCACCTTCCGTTTCTTATGCCTTGCCAGGGCATAGTGGGCAATTATTGGTAGACCCACCGTTGCGTCAAGATAGCAAACCACTGCATCGGGCAACCTTGTGGGGTCAACCTTACCCCAGGAGACAGCTTCGTGTGGTGTAGCGCCTGACAATCCACCGGTATCAGGCCTTGCATCCGTAATCTGGAAGAAATAATCGTGTCCCACTTCTTTTATTCTCAAAACTTCCTGAATCTGCGGTTCAGTCTGTAACAGAAAATTCTTGGGACTACCACCACCGACCAATAATGCTGCAGATTTTCCTCCCTGTCTTTTTGCGGCAAGGACTATGGCGGTTGTCTCATTTACATCCACCGAAGGATTTATCCGGAGCCTTCCTCCAATGATCTCTTCTTCTGCTATGTTCATTCCTAAGGTTGAATCACCTGGCGAACTGGTATAAAGGGGAATACCCAACCGGTAGGCACAGGCAAGGACCGAAACATCTTTGTTGCCGGTCTTTTCTTCCCACATAGCGGCATATTTGCCCAGTAAATGATGAAATTCGGCGGTTCCCATCTCTTTCTGGAATTCCGGTTGTTTTAGAATCTGACGCAAAATCTCATCGGTTGCCATAAGACAATCACTATATCCCAGAAGAATATCATAGATGCGCACCACATCATTCTTTCTTAAATCGGCATCATCAACAAGGTGTGTTCCGACATGCAACGGAAAATTAAAGGCAAAGTGTAAATCATGATATAAATTTGCTCCAGTAGAAACAACCCAGTCAATAAATCCTGCCTTCATCAAAGGTATGATTACTGATTTACCAAGACCCGCCGGGATTAGAGCGCCAGCGAGGCTCATACCGACCGTCACATCGGGCTCAAGCATCTTTTCAACAAACAATCTGCATCCTTCGCGCAGACGTGCAGAGTTATAGGCAAGAAATACATTTTCAATAATATCCTCAAGTTTCTGTCTTCCGGTCAATGCTGGTGGAAAGATTCTCGGTCCGGAAAGATACCTTTTTTTGTGCGGATATTTCTTCTTTTTTAGCCAGTTAGGTGTTTCATCAATATCTTTTTTCAACCGATGCATTCTCTTCATATTACCTCCTATGGAATAACAACCACCTTTGCTGGTGGCAGTCCATTGAAATTTGTTGCGGTTGCCCATGAATAGGCACCGATATTTTCAACATAAACAATATCACCGATATCAAGTTCTGGTAACTCTTCGCTCGTTGAGATTATATCGAACGAATCACAGGTGGGCCCGGCCAGCGTTGTAATCTGGGTTATGCCCTTTTTAAGTACCTTGTATTGATACTTACAATGGTCATAGACAATTCCTGATAACGAACCGTAAACACCATCATCAAGATAATACCAGTGTTTGTTATTTCTGATTGACTTTCCAATCACCCTCATAACAAGAATCCCAGCAGGGCCACAAAGAACCCTGCCTGGTTCAGCAATTATTTTAATATTCTCCGAGAACAAACGATTCAACTCTTTATTTATGCTTGCAGCAGTGATGGTAAATAAATCCTTTTCATCATCAAAGTGCTTTATGGGAAAACCGCCCCCGATATCAAGTATTTCAAGGGGAATCTGCTTAAGGTTTGCGTCCTTAAAGATGATGGAGGCAATCTCTAAGGCATCAAGATAATTTTCTATGTGGATATTCTGTGAACCAACATGAAAGCTAACACCGACTGGCTTAAGACCAAGTTTTAATGCCTTTATGAGAAATGGAATCGCATCCGGGGGTTCAGCACCGAATTTTAAGGACAGTTCCACCATTGAACCAACATTAGGAACCTTTATCCGAACCAGAACCTTTGCCTGTGGTGCATATCTTGCAATCTTGTTTAACTCATATTCAGAGTCAAAGGTCATCAGGTTAATATTATGACTTGCCGCAAACTTCAATGCCTCCGGAGTCTTAACCGTATTGGCAAATACCATTCGTTCCGGACTAACACCCATATCAAGAAGTGTCTTCATTTCATAAATTGATGCAACATCAAAACCGATGCCCGCTTCCGCAAAGGTCTTTAAAATAAATGGATGACAGTTTGACTTCACCGCATAGAATGGCTTAACCCGTGGTAAGAGTGTCTGAAATCTCTTTAGCTGATTCAGAAGTTTACTCTTGCTAATCAAAAAAAGAGGTGTATTATGCCTGCGCACCAAATTTATAAGCTGTTTTTTAATATTATCTTTTGACTTTATCTTCACTTTACTCCTCTTTAGTAGGCAATTAAATCCCTGTTAAAAGAATTTAACATACCCTCAATCTTCCAGATGCGCAGTTTCATTTCACCAAAGTCTTTGAGAAGTTCATAAATATCATCGTCTATAGACATCAATTCGTCTTTGCTTATACTTACTGGCTCATGCGTTAATTGGATCCGGGTTATTGGAAGACCAGGGAATCTTGATAACAACCTTGGCGTCAGTATTAAAAGTTCAATTGTGGTAGAGCCTGAACCAAGGCTTGTAATCTTTAAAGGATAAAATAGTTTTTTTGTCCGAAAGCGATACTGAATGGGCTCCAATGTCTTTGTTTCTCGGCTGAGGGTTATTACATCAAAGACAAACCAGATAAAACCTTCTTCTATATAATCCTTTACAAGTTCTTTGTGGGACTCCAATATTATTTCCTTATCATAACCTAAATTCTTTATATAACTGTTCACCCAATCAACAAAACCATCCTTTTCTAACAACCGAGCAACTGAAATATCATGAGCACCGATCTTCTCGTGAAAGGTTATTTCGGCAGCTGGTGCAGACACAGCCGCGGTTGCCCTACCACCATTCTTTTTTTGCGCAACATAGATTCGACGATTTAGCAGATTTATTGCCCGGCGTAATGTCTCAATATCAGCCTTTTTAATCTTCGGTTCCGAAGGCAAAGGCAAAATCTCAATCACCGTTGTTGAATCCGAGGCATTTAAATCCGTAGTAAGTAAAAGGATTTCTTCCCAACCGTTCCAGGCAATAAGCGCCCTTTGCTTTGGTTCAAAGATTGTAATGTCTGGATTGAAAGGCACAAGCCCGCGGTCAGCAAAGAGAATCGCAGAAAAGAAGCCAAGCATCACAACTATCTTTTTCATAATTGATTATAACAATTATTTTAAAAAAATCAATAGCGAATAGCATTAATCTTCCGCCCTCACTCAGTTGGATTGAAATACATCCGGATTTTTACCAAGATTCATTTTCTTTTGTTTTATTTTCTTTGCAGGGCTAAAGCCTCACCTTACATTTATTAGGAAAAACTTATCGTTTGCAAAATCCATTTCCCTCCGCCAGTACTTAACCGCTCAGGCGACACATTAATATATTGCCTACCACCTCAAACTTTACCGGCAGGAATTTTTCCACCAGCCAGACATTGGTCTGGGCATGGAGGGTCATCTTATAAAATTTTATTTTTATAATCTTTTTTGTCTCTGCAGTTGCCAGGGCAACATAGGGAATAATCTGGTCAATCATATAATTGTCAACACAGGTATCTGCAGAAAGAATTTCCTTTAAAGAAATGCCCGCTTCCTTGCCAATCTCTTCGGCAGCAATGCCGCGCTTGCCAAGGGCGTCAGCACCCAAAAGGCAATTTTCATAGACCCCTATCCCCTGAATAAAACAACCCGGTGAATCGGCACTGACATAGTTATATTTGTAAACTGCCTCAGGAATGATTCTTTGAAATCCCTGAATCAACCTCTCACCAACCTTGGCATTCCTTAGATATTCTGAGGCGAAAGCTGTGACCTCAACACGTTTAAAAACACCACAATCGATAAATTCTACAGGCTGTAATGCACCTGGATTATTGATACAGGCATTTACTTCACCACCACCTTTAGGATAGAAACCATGCCGTTTTATTTCAACAGAGATTGCAATACCCATTCTTTTCATATAATAACAGAAGACCTTTTCAAAATAGGTAATTGTGGGGCTGAAAGGAACTGCTGTGCCTCCCTTTATATTTAACCGTAAAGGTTTATCGGCATAAATACCCAAAGGAATCAGGGTCTGGAGAATCAATGTTATTGAACCTGCGGTCTTGGTCCAGACATTATATGTACCACCTTTAATCTCTTTTGGAATGAATTCAATATCAGTTGAGTTTAGCTCTGCCCCCTTTATTTCGGCATCGCAAATCCTGGCCGCAGCAAGTATTCCTTCAAGATGTTGATGCCTGAGACCGGGCTTTTCCCTTTTCTTTCTAATATTAAAGATATGAATTGGTTTTTTGGTAATTGCCGAAAGGGCAACTGCGGTTCTTAAAATCTGACCCCCACCCTCAAGATAACCGCCATCTATTTCTATCATTTCACACACACCTTATTTTTTTCCTTTCAGGGAAAAGAAAGTCGTGCAGGAGATAACTGCTGTTTAGCGTTATCATCTCAGATTAGTTCCTTTGGTATTCCGTCAGGACTATAGGCAACAAATGGCTTGAGTCCGGTTCTTTTTAATCTTTCTATCACATGTGGGTATAAGAAGACATATTCCTCTTCAAAATCTTCAATTATCTTTGGTGAAATCTTCTCTAATCGTTTCTTCAACTGAACTACATTTTTGTCTGGGCTGAAGGAAAGCATCACGGCCAGATTGAAGCGTAAACCCTCACTGACGATAATTGAAAGATTATCAAGAATTCTATCAAATGTCTCGGGGCTTGCACCGGTAAGGGCTGAAAATTCCTCGGGTGTGGTACCTTTCAGGGAAACCCTGATATGTAAACGCCGGAAATTACTTAAATCCCTGACATATTCCCGGTTCAATAAAACTCCGTTTGTTTCCAAGATAAAGAGATATTTTGTTTTATCAATGAGGGACAATACTCTGAGCAAATGTGTTTTGGCAATTGTTGGCTCATTACCACTGATTCTCAATAAGCGATAGTGATGCTGGTCAGCACATTCAATAAGCTGGCGCGCAATTTCTTCCGGACTGTGGAATTCACCAATTCTTTCGGGATTGTCCCTTGGTTTGTTGCTCCAGCAAAATATACACTTCAGGTTACAACCACAACAATCGGCAGTTGCAATTCCCCCATACCAGCGCCCTGCCCTCACAACACGGTAATATTTTCTTTGCTCGCCATCGGCCACTATCTGTGCAACCTCTTTAGTATTTGAAATTGGGTCAAACATTATGATGAAAAAGAGATCTTATGCCCCGAGATATGCCGCCCGAACCTGTGGATCTTCGTGTAAATCCATTCCCTTTCCCTCAATCGTAATTCTTCCAGTCTCAAGAACATAGGCATAATGGGCAACTGATAATGCCTTATGCGCATTTTGCTCAACCAGAAGGATACTTGTTCCCTCACTGTTTATTTCAGTTATAATCTTAAATATCTCATTAACAAGAATTGGAGAAAGACCCATTGATGGTTCATCAAGCATCAACAACTTGGGCTGGGACATTAGACCGCGTGCGGTTGCGAGCATCTGCAATTCGCCACCCGAAAGGGTTCCAGCTGACTGATTTAGCCTTTCTTTCAACCGTGGAAAGGACTTAAATATCCTTTCCATTGCCTTATTGATTTTATCCTTATCGTTTATGTTATAGATTCCTAACCTTAAATTTTCATATACGCTCAGCGGTGCAAATGGCTTTCTACCTTCGGGCACATGGGCAATTCCCAAACTTGCTATCCGGTGGGCAGATAAATATGTAATATCCCTACCCTCAAAATAAATTTTGCCCGCTTGCGGTCTTATCAGACCCGAGATTGTCTTGAGGGTTGTGCTCTTCCCCGCGCCATTCGCACCGATTAAGGCAACGATCTCTCCCTTACAGACCTTAAACGAAATCCCCTGGAGGGCATTTATTGCCCCATAGGAAACATTCAAGTTTCTCACTTCTAATAGAATATCTCCTCTCAGCACCGAGACCTCACTGCTCAAGCAATTTATAGATGCAGCCCAATTTTAGCCCCTTAACTATCTTTTCCTAAATATGCCTCAATTACCTTTGGGTCATTCTGAATTTCCACTGGATTACCCTCGGCTATCTTTTCACCAAAATCCATCACCGCCACTCTTTCGCAGATGGACATTACAACCCTCATTTGATGTTCAATCAAAAAGATTGTAAGATTGAAGCGTTCACGAATAAACTGAATGAGTTCCATAAGTTTGATTGTTTCTTTTGGATTCATTCCAGCCGCCGGTTCATCAAGCAGGAGTAATTTCGGTTCGCTTGCCAGGGCACGCACAATCTCCAGTTTCCTCTGCTCACCGTAAGGAAGATTGCGGGCAATTTCATTTGCCCTTGATTCAAGTTTAAAGATTGAAAGGATGGCAAATGCCTTCTCTTCTATCTTCTGTTCTTCTTTCTGGAAGATCTTATCCCGAAGGATTGCCGAGAATAAACCATAATTTATATGGGTATGGCAGGCAATCTTAACATTATCCAGAACTGTAAGTTCATTAAAGAGTCTAATATTCTGAAATGTCCGGGCAATTCCCTTTTTGCTTACCTGAAATGGTTTAAGACCGACAATTGAGTCATTACCGAAGAAGATATCCCCCTGGTCAGGCTGGTATATCCCGGTAATAATATTAAAGACCGTGGTCTTACCAGCACCATTTGGTCCAATAAGTCCAACGAGTTCGTTGGGTTTAATCTCAATATTAAAATTAGCAACTGCCTTTAATCCACCAAAGTATTTAGTAAGATTACTGATTCTCAGTATTGAGTTCATTATTCCTTCTACAAATGAGTGCGGGTTTAAGAAAAGAAAATTCCATCCCGCCTCCCAGTCCCTTTGGCTTCATTAACATTACAATAATCAGCAACAACGGATAGATGACCAGTCGCCAGTCCAGAATCTGGGGGGGCAGAATAACCCTTAAACCTTCAAGCAAAAATGTCCAACCAATTGCAGCAATGATTGTTCCTGAAATACTACCCAGTCCACCCAGGACCACAATCAAAAGGACATCTATGGATTTCAAAAAATCAAAATTTGATGGGTGAAGAAATGAATAGAGATGGGCATAGAGTGCCCCGGCAACGCCGGCAAAGGTACATCCTATTACAAAACCGAGTGTCTTATATTTTGTAGTATCCACACCCACCGATTCGGCGGCTATATCATCCTCGCGAATGGAAATGCAGGCACGCCCGATGCTTGAATAGACAAAATTTCTGATGAATATTATTGCTACGACGCTCAAGAAAAATGTTAGCGGAAATACAGTATATTTTGGAATTCCTAACATTCCTCTTGAACCACCCATTATTGGTATTACTGCATCGGCATTATCAAAGATTACTTTAATAATTATCCCGAAACCAAGGGTGGCGATACCTAAATAATCCGATTTCAATCTGAGAATCGGAAGACCGATAAGAAAAGAGATAATCGCAACTAAAAAAATTGCGGTTAAAATCCCAATTATGAATGAAAAGACACCCAGACTATGTAGAGATTTTGTTACCAATGCCGAAGAATAGGCACCGATTCCATAAAATGCAGCATGTCCTAAAGAAAACTGCCCGGTGTAGCCATAGATAAGATTGAGTCCCAGACTTGAGATTGTGATAATCAAGGCAAATTGAATTATCTGCAGCCAGTAGGGATTTAAGATACCCATTGAGCTCAAGACCATAATTACAATAAAAATGACAAAAATAATCACAACCGAGTATGAATCTTTTCCCTTTCTCATACCTTCTCTATCTCTTTTTTCCCTAATATTCCAGTTGGTTTAACAAGGAGAACCACTATCAAAATTGAAAACGCAATTGCATCGCGCATTGTTGAGGAGATATAGGCAGAACTCATTGTCTCCACAACTCCCATAATCAAGGCACCAAGCATTGCCCCGGGAATATTGCCAATTCCACCCAGAACTGCAGCAACAAATGCCTTTAAACCGGGCATAATCCCCATAAATGGATGAATCTGGGGATAGGCAATGCCATATAAGACACCGCCTGCCCCGGCAAGGGCAGAACCGATTCCGAAGGTGAAGGAGATAATCCTATCAACATCTATGCCCATCAAACGGGCCGTATTCTTGTCATAAGAAACTGCCCTCATTGCCATTCCGGTCTTTGTCTTCTGGACAATGAATTGTAATAGTATGAGTAGTACTATTGCAACGCCAAAAACGAGAATCTGAATATTTGAAATACAGACATTACCAATTTGATAGGTGCAAACCTCAAACGGTCTTGGATAGGCAAGGTAATTTGGACCGAAGATATACTTAAGACTACTGAAATATTCTAAAAAGAGAGAAACCCCCATTGCGGTAATCAGTGCCGAAATCCTGGGTGCATTTCTCAATGGTCGATAGGCAATTCTTTCTATTGTGATACCAATCACAGCGCAGCCAGCCATTGCAAAGAGTAATGCCAATGGAAAAGGGAAATGATAAAGGGATAGGGCATAAAATCCTAAATAGGCACCGACCATAAAGACATCGCCATGGGCAAAGTTTATCAGCCGAACAATTCCATAGACCATTGTATAGCCCAAGGCAATAAGGGCATAGACAAAGCCAAGTTGCAGACCATTGACCAATTGCTGCAGAAGATATGACATTTTTAAGAACAATTATACACAAAATCCCAATGAAATCAAGCCAGAACGAAAAGTAAAAAGTCCTGCCAACTAATTTTCTATTCTAAAAATAATGCAAATTTGTCCGGGTCTGCATTTGAGCAAAATTTCGTTGAAAATTACTTTTGTTGAATAATCATTTTTACTAATGAGAAGCTCCAGGTAGCCGTTAAAAATTGTAAATAAAAGCAAGCCCAAATGTAAGTTATTAAAAAAAGCATTTTTTACACCTTCTTCATTTCTTAAGAAACAAAAAATTGAGTAATAAATTTAAATAATAGAAAAAAATTTAAATGTAATGATTAAATTTTTGTAAGCATCCGACTTCGGGTATACGCATAATTTACCGGATCAAAATTATTTTCTTAATTCTATTGCATTTACCCAACTCAGTACCCTGACCTTCCAATGAAACACTCAAGAAATATACACCACTTGGCAAGGGTTTTCCATTTTGGTCATCGCCACACCATATAATACTCCCTTTTCTTATTCCGGTCCTTGATTGCCATTGTCTTATCAATCTGCCCACGGCATCGTAGATTCTTACCTTACACTCCACCTGATCATTTAGCCCCTCCGCTCTGCTCACTTGCCATTTGATTTCAGTTGCATAAGAGAAGGGATTAGGGTGGTTTAGAAGAATAAAATCAGAAGGACTAAATGCCGAGGTAACTTCCTTTATCGCCGTAGTCGGTCCACTAAATGATACATCGTCAAGGTATATAAAGGTGGTATCATCAATGTCCTGATAGACCCTTAAGTTGATAGAAACACTTTCTGCGCCTGATGGTGCATACATTGGGTATATGACTGATAATCTCTGCCACTGACCCGAGTTTACACTATACGGTGTTGAGTCCTGTTGGATTATAGAACTCGAACGCCACTGGAGCCATCCCCTTGCACTCACTGAGTCATTATTGTCATAGACCCAGAATGAGAAATGGTAGCGCTGACCCGGAATTACCGGCTTTACATTCTGTCTAACATCTTTCCCGCCGGCGTAATTTCTCTTCGGACCAACCTTCAAGGAAAAATTACCGCCGTGATAGAGTAGGAACTCTTTAATGGCAAAAAGATTAGACCGGTCAACCACCCAAGATGTTGGTGTTGTATCGTTATCCCAGAACTCAAATCCTGGATTGACAAGCAATTCCTGAAGGCCTGAACCAATTATATAAAACCGCTCGGCTGAAGATGTTACAGAGGCGGAATCATCCTTTGCCCTAATAAAGTATTTTATTGAATCTTTGTAACTACCATAGTCTGGGGTAATGTGATAATAGAATGTGTCAAACTTAATACTATCATGATAAACAACATTATAATTCTCACTATTGACCCTGAAATATAAGGAATCCATAGTCAATGAATAGTCATCGGTTATTACCGCCTTAACTATCACTGTGTCATCATCCAAGGGGGCGTCAGGGATGTTTGAAAGATCGGTAATAATTGGCGGACCATTATATTGTGCCAGAAAAGAATTATCAACGACAAATACCACACTGTCAACAAAACCCGGGTCATCGTAGAATCGTATCCTCAGTTGTGCCCAGCGTCCATTTCTGGGTATCTGACTTTTAAATGCCAGAGATTGCCAGCCTGAATCATCGGTTGAATCACCATAAAGCCAGGCAATTGCTGAATGCCCATAATCATACCAGACAATTCCCAGGGCGATATGACCGGTTGTGGTTGTATCATAGGCATATACTGAAAGGCTACACAAGGAACCCGGTCTAAGTGATATTGTGTCCGGGTAATAGGTAGGGTTTGATATTGATTTGAGCACCACCTTGGTGCTGTATGTGCCACTATTCACATTTAGACTCTCCTGTGCGATTGTGATACCGGATTCCCAATGCCAGTGGTGCGGTGTTCCATTCCAGACTTCATAATCGGGATTGGGAACCAAGTTTTCACCATTTGCCTTTATCCTATATCCCAGGGTTTCGGAAGAGACCACAGCGCTTGAATCATCTCTCACTCTGATGAAGTAGTTAATGGAATCATTGACTGATTCCGGCGGGATTGAGAATCTGAAGGTATCACCAGACTGATAATTGAATGATACTTGATTCCATAATCCCCCGTTTACCTGATAGTATAAACTCTCGGCGGTTAAAAAACCATCGGTATCAAAACAGCGGGCGATAATAAAGACCGTATCAAGGTCTATCGGTAAGACTGGACGCTGGTCAAGGATGAAGATATAGGGTGGATTGTTCTCAGGACCGATATTGCCTAAATTAAGGGTTTCGCCTGCGGCAAGGTTAAAGGGACCAATTGAATCAACACTAATTGAATTCATAAGGGAATCATAAGCAAAGATATATAGCGAAAGAGATGGTTTTGTGGCAAGTTTGAAGTATCCTTTGAGGGGATTCATCGGATAATTGGGATTTCTTTCGTTAATCCCATTTTCCTCGCTGAACCAGATTGCAAAGATTGAGTCAGCCTCATCAGGTCCATTTCTTATTATAATAACTCCTTTATCTATCATACCGAGGTAACCCTTGAAATAGCCTAACTGGCTTTTGGGAACCAAATTTACTTCCTTCTTGGAAGATGTAGCGACATTCGTGCCCCCCCTCCTTATTCGCACTGCGAATGAGTCCTGCGCATTGCTTTTGAGGTATATCCATCCTTCCCATTCCCCTGTGGGTTTAGGTTGGATTAATGGATAATTGTCATAGGTATTTGCTGCAGTCCATTTCTTCAGGTCCCAGTTCCAGTTCCAAAGAGATGAAGTCCCATTGTATGCCCTTACTCGGGCAGTGTCTGAACCTAATCCACTTCCCACTACATAGGCTCCGAATTGCCAGGCGGTTGAATCTGGGGTAGAATCAACATAGTAAGGATATCGGATGACATCTAATGTCTGGGTGTAACCCCAGACCACGACACTGAGAAGAACACTGGTAAATGACCAATAAACCTTCATAAGCAACCTCCTAAAGGCATATGAGTATAATCGTTCAGTCCTATGCCCATCCGCGAAAACGGCAAGCAGACTGGTAAAGTGTCAATATTTATTTTTCACTTATCCGCATTGGTTCAGAAACAGCGAAAGAAATAAGATGTGATAGGAATTTAGGGATTTACCGTTGCCACATATTCCTGACCGGTTTTTGTATATTTCAATATCACAGCACTCTTTATGGGATTCCCATATTCATCTAAGGAGATATTACCGGAAACCGATTTAAAGTCCTTTATTGACTGAAGTGCCTCTTTCACCTTAACCGGGCTATCGGAGTTTGCCCTCTTTATTGCCTCAAGGAGCAAAAGTGTAGCATCATAAGCAAGGGTTGCTAAGGCATCAGGTGTGGAGCCATATTTTTCTTTATATTTTTTAACCCAGTTTTGAACCTCGGGCCTTGGGTCATCCGGTGAATAGTGATTTGTAAAATAACCGCCCACAATTGCCTCACCGGCAATATTTAACATCTCGGGAGAATCCCAGCCATCACCACCCATGAGGATTGCATTTACACCTTTTTCCCGGGCTGCCTTTGCAATCAAACCAACCTTGTTGTAGTAATCAGGAATATACAAAATATCTGGATTTGCCTGTTTGACCTTTGTTAACAACGCCGAAAAGTCGGTATCATCTTTTTGATAGGACTCATAAACCAAAATCTCTCCCCCACCCTGGATGAAATTTTCGCGATAAAATTCTGCAAGTCCTTTTACATAATCGTTACCAACATCGTAAAGAATCGCACTCGTCTTTGCCCTCAAATTTTCCAGGGCAAACTTTGCTGCAACCCTACCTTGAAAAGGGTCAATAAAACATGCTCGGAAGATAAAATCCTTTCTTGAACCATCGTCACGCACAGTGACTTTCGGATTTGTGGAAGTTGGCGTAATCATTACGACACTTGCATCCTGACATACCTGAGATAAAGGAATTGAACATTTGGAAGACACAGAACCAATTATCAATTTCACACCATCCTGATTTATCAGTTTACTTCCGGCATTCTGTGCCTCGGTGGGGTCATTTTTATCATCCTGGATGAATGTCTTAATCTGCTTGCCATTTATTCCACCCTGGGCATTTATCTCTTCAATTGCGAGTAAAAATCCATTCTTGGTAGATTCACCAAAAGTCTTAACATCACCGGTTAAAGGGGCTACAAGACCGATTTTTATTACATTTTCCTGCGGGCCGCAGGAAGTCAGCAAGACACAAAACAAAATCAAGTATACTTTTTTCATTGTATCTCCTTTTTAAATCTTTTTGCAAAAAATCCACTAAAGCAAAATGGTGGAATGTCATTACATTTTTAAATTAAGCAGAACAAACCTGGTCAGTAAAGCTTAATAAAACCAGTTCTAAACCCAATTACTAATCTTTCCGGTATTTCTTCATCCCTTCTTCATATAAATCACCACCATAGGCATCATTCGCAACTATCACTGGAAAATCTTCAACCTCAAGTTCTCTTATTGCCTCAGCACCGAGGTCCTCATAGGCAACAATTTTAACTGACTTGATATTCTTGGCAATCAGTGCTGCCGCGCCGCCTGTAGCAGCAAAATAAACCGCCTTATACCTTTGCATTGCCTCGCGCACCTCCTTTGAACGAATGCCTTTACCAATCATTCCTTTCAAACCAATCTCAAGCAACTTCGGCGTATATGGGTCACACCTACCCGAGGTCGTCGGACCTGCTGGTCCAATTACATAACCGGGTTTTGCGGGTGCCGGACCTGCATAGTAGATTATCTGTCCCTTCAAATCCAGAGGCAGTGGTTCACCCTTTTCTGCAAGTTCGAAGAGCCTTTTATGTGCTGCGTCCCTTGCGGTATAAATCTTGCCAGTGATTAAAACACTATCACCAATTTTTAGTTTCAAGACATCCTCTTCAGAAAGAGGAGTTTTTAATCTAATCTGATCAGCCATCCTGCCTCCTATATTATAGCACTTTTATGCCTTGATGCGTGACAGTTAATGTTAACCGCAACCGGAAATGATGCGATGTGTCTGGGAAAGACCTCAATAAATACATCAAGGCAGGTAATCCTGCCTCCCAGTCCCATCGGACCGACTCCGGTTTTGTTAATCTTTTCCAGTAATTCCCTTTCAACATCGGCATAGAATGGGTCGGGATTACGCTCCCCGATATTCCGCAAAAGCGCCTTCTTTGCAAGATACGCTACATACTCAAAATTGCCACCTATACCAATACCGACGACAATCGGCGGGCAAGGATTGGAACTCGCTTGAACAACCCAGTCAACGACAAATTTCTTAACGCCTTCAATACCGGCGGCGGGCGTCAACATCTTTACCGTACTCATATTCTCGCTGCCACCGCCCTTTGGTGCCACAGTAATCTTTATTTTGTCACCTGGGACAATTCGGGTATGAATGATCGGAGGTGTATTGTCATTGGTATTTTTACCCTTTACCGGGTCTGACAGGATTGACTTTCTCAAATAACCTTCAGTGTATCCTTTGGCGACTCCTTCAGTAATTGCCTGATTTATATCTCCCTTAACCCGGACATCAGAACCGTGCTCAAGAAAAACAACAGCAAAACCAGTATCCTGACAGATAGGAATCTGCTCATTTCGCGCGATATCCGCATTTGCTAACAACTGGTTTAAAATATCCTTTCCCGCCGGCGATTCCTCTTTATTAAGCCCATCCTTTAGTGCATTATAGACATCATCACCTAAAAAATAATTCGCCTCTTTGCACAATCGGGCAACCGTATCCACAATTGTGCTGTAATCAACCTCACGCAGTGAAGACATTATAACCTCCCTTCACTCTTACTTCAACCCTTAAGATTATAATCATAAAACAAGCAGTGGTCAATAAAAAAGAATGGTTTATTTGCCTATGCAAAACTCTTCAAATATCTTATTTAAAATATCTTCACGCAGAACCCTGCCGGTTAATTCTCCAATAATATCAAGACAATTATGGAGTTCAAATGCAATTACCTCTGGTGTCTGTTCCTCTTCAATGTTACTCAAACATTTCCTTAAACTCTTTAACCCCTGGATATGGCGCTGTCGGGTGATAAGAATATTACCGCTGGTCTTTTCGGAATAAAGTCTATTTTTAATTTCTTTTTTTAAGATTTCAATGTTATCACCATTCATTGCCGATATCTTTATTGCATCCGATAATATTTCACTATTTCTCAAGTCAAGATTAAGGTCTGTCTTGTTTATGACAAGAATCTTAGGAAATTCTTTTGTAAAATTATAAAGATATGTATCCTGTTCATTTAGGGGTTCAGAGCCATCAAAGAGCAAAAGAATCAGATCCGCACTTCTTAATAATTCTTCACTCCGCTCGCTGGCAATCTTGTCCGGTCCGGCTCCCCCGGGAAAAATACCTGCCGTATCTATCAAATGGGTTGATATCCCTTCTATTTCTATCTCCTCTTCAATGAAATCCCTTGTTGTTCCTGGTGTTTTATGGACGATGGCACGGTCATAACCCACCAGACGATTAAAAAGTGTAGATTTACCGACATTGGGTTTTCCGGCGATAACCACCCGGTAGCCGCTTTTCAGTTTACATCCCTGTGTTGCACCACTCAGCAGGGAATCAACCCTGTCGCATAAATCCTGAATTTTATTCAGCAATTCTTGTTTGTCAAAATGGACATCTTCCTCTGGAAAATCAATATCTGCCTCAAGGACTTTTAACATATCTACAATTTCATTAGCGATATCATTCAAGACCGCCGAAAGTCTTCCTTCTAATTGATATATTGCCAATCTTCTAACTTCATCGCAGCGGGCATTGACAATCTCGGACACTGCCTCTGCCTGGATCAAATCGATCTTGTTATTCAATAATGCCCTTCGGGTAAATTCTCCAGGTTGAGCAATCCTCACTCCCAGATTCAGATAGATTTTTATTATTCTTTCTACTATCAAAGGATTTCCGTGGCAGGATATTTCCACCACATCTTCTCCGGTATAGGAGTGGGGTTTAAAGAAGAATGTGACAAGTGCCTGGTCAATTTTTTCCTTTGTATCCGGTGCGATAATTGCTCCATAATAGACCCGGTTTGGCAGAAATTCACCAATCTTATCAAAGGCAGCGAAGACTTCTTGAGTAAAATTGATTGCCTGTTCTCCACTGATTCTGATGACTGCCACGCTTGAATAACCGGGTGGCGTAGCACAGGCAATTATTGTGTCGTTCACATTCTAACCGGTTTGGTTGTCTACCTTCTCTTTATCCGCCTCATCCTTTGGGGCAATAATCAGGGTTCGGTTTGGACCTTTACCAATTGTATAATATTTTACTCCAGGAATTTCATTTACTGTATTTATTACAATCCTTTCCTCTCTTGGTGTCATTGGGTCGAGCGCCATCTCCCGACCGGTCTGTTGAACGATTCGGGCAATCGCTTCAGTCTTTTTCTTTAAGAAGTTATTCCGCTTTGCGCGATATCCATTTACATCAACGAGAATTTTGGCGTTTGAATAGAAACGGCGGGCAAGTCGTGATATGAGATATTGTAATGCCCAGAGGGTTTCACCATTCTTGCCAATAAGCAAAGAATCCGTCCCCTTTGTCTTGATGTTAATTGTGTATCCCTGTTCATCTTTTGAGACACTAATATTTGTTTTAAAACCTAAATTACTGATAAAATAATTGGCCAAGGCAATCAAATACTGACGGGGCTCCTTTATTTTTATTCTCACTTTCGTTTCTGCCTCATTTTGAGTCAGAATTTCATAGGTTACTTCATTCTCCGTAACCCCTAAGGCTTTTATTCCTTGCGCAATCGCCTCGTTCAAATCCTTGCCTGTTGCCTCAATCATTTTCATCGCTGCCTCCTTCATCGTTTTATAAAATTCTTAACCATTTCATTTTTTACTTTTTAACTAAGGCAATAAAATATTTTTTGATTATAAATTGTTCAATAATTGATAGTATGTTATAAGTAAACCAATATAATTGTAAACCCGAAGGAAAATTTAAGAAAACAAATATCATTACTATCGGCATCATTATTACCATAAATTTCTGTCTCGGGTCAACAGTGGTCATCAGGGATTGAATGAGCATCATAATTCCCATGCCAATGGGCAGGACATAATAAGGATCTTTGAGGGAAAGGTCGGTTATCCAGAGGACAAATGGTGCCTGGCGAAACTCAATTGATGTGGAGAGAACCTGATAGAGGGCAATAAAAACGGGAAACTGGATTAGTAAGGGTAAACAACCAGAAAAAGGATTTATCTTATATACCTTGTAAAGATGCATCATCTCCTGATTCAAAGTTTGAGGGTCATTTTTATATTTCTGCTGTAATTTTTTTAATTCAGGTTGTAGCAATTGCATTCTCTGTTGAGAAATAAAGACCTGCTTTGATAAGGGGAAAAATACTACTTTTAAAAGAACGGCAAAGATAATCACGACAATTCCATAGTTCTTAACCAATGAATAGAAGAACTTTAAGATAACGAGTATCAACCGGGCGATTGGTCCCCAGAAACCACCAGACGCAATCTGTTCATATCCCTTTTTATACTGAACAAGTAGCGAATACTGCAATGGTAATAAAAATATTGAAATATTGATTTCATTTTTGCCATATATTTCAACACCAAAGCGATTAACATTACTCCTTACTCCACATCCTAAATATGATTTCGCTATCCCTGATTTTGGAAACAGACTGGTGATCTGATGAAAAAAGGTATTTTCAATAACACCGAGATTATTGATTATCAAGACAAAATATTTATTCCGCAGGGCGAGCCAGTTCCAGGTTGTTTTGTATTCAAGTTTTGTTTTAATATTAGGTGTAACGCGGTTGAATTTATAATCCTGAACATAGACATCAAAATGGCGCAGGTCCTCTGACTGATTCTTTTTTTCAGTTATTGCCAGTCCGTCCTTTAGACTTAGTATCTGGATAAGTGTATCACTCGATATTTTAAGATTGAATCCATTCTCGTGTTCAAAAAAGTATCTCTTATAGATAGTAATTTCACCAATTTTTTTTGTAAATACCACCGAATCTGGAAATAATTTAGGTTCAAATTGATAAATACTATCAGAGATAACTGTCGTAAAAAGAAATTTCCCTTCGGGAACAATATCTATTCTATAGTCCTTCAATAAGAATGATTTTATGGCACCGCCGGTTGTGGAAAACACAATTCTTAGCCGGGGTCTATCAACTATAATCGTATCCCCAGCGGGAATTTTAGTTGTCTCCAAGTTAGTTACTTTGGATGTAGTGTCGTAAGGTGTATTTTTCGACGGAAGTTTGCTTGGTTGTGGTTTACTAAAATAACTCCACAATAAAAGAATTATGATCATAAAGAGAAATGCCACCAAAAGCCTTTTCTGTTCCTCGGCCATTTTATCTTTCCTTTGAATCTTTTACAACCGGGTCATAACCCCCCGGTGAAAATGGATTGCAGCGCAAAACCCGGAGAATACTCAGCAAGGTGCCTTTGAGAATTCCATATCTTGAAAGGGCCTCAATCGCATAATTAGAACAACTTGGCTCGAACCGGCAAACCCTCGGGAGTAAAGACCCCAATGTAAACTGATAAAATCTGATTACACAGATCATCAAATAAACTAAAAAGTTAGTAATTTCGTTAATTTTATGGACTTTAATCGGGGATGAATTAGAAATACGCTGAAAAAAAACTATACACAACCCTGCACCTCCCTTTTAAAATGGAGGAAAATTTCAATAATTTCTGTGTATTTTAGTTGGTCTTGTGCCAAAAATAAGACCTCAAACCCCTTAAATATTCCTTTATTCATCCGATATGCCTCCCTTAAAATTCTCTTTACCCGATTTCGTTTAACCGCGCTGCCGAGTTTCCTGGAGGCAATAAAACCAGCCTTCTGCTTGAGAGCGGGTAAATAAACTATTGTTAACTTATTGTAAAAGACCCTTCTTCCTTCTAAAAATAGTCTTTTTACCTCTCTTTTTCTTAAAATTTCATTCTTTTTCAGCCCGAATTTTTTGACTCGTATCCGCGCCCCATTAGACAATCAGCCTTCTTCTCCCTTTTTTCCTTCTGCGACTCAGGACCTTCCTGCCACCTTTTGTCTTCATTCTTGCCCGAAAGCCGTGGGTCTTTTTTCGCTTCCTGCGACTGGGCTGATAGGTTCTCTTCATAAATTTAAGTATATCCAAAAATTGAGAAAAGTCAACATTTCAGTAAAAATTTTATTTAATAACCTTGACTTAACTCTTTTTAGTCTTATAATGTCTCTATGTCAGTCCGCTGGTCAGTAATTGTAAAAGAGGAAATTAAAAATGCTCGGAGGCTATGTATCTCAGGAGTTGGAAATATGCAGAAAGCCGATGATGGAGCAGGACCATTGGTAATTAAATTGCTTAGGAGAAAAATTAAAAAACAGAAGTCCGAAGAAATTTTACTAATTGATTGTGGTGAGGCACCCGAGAATTATTCAGGCGAGATTAGAAAATTTCAACCAGCATTAACAATAATAATTGATGTATGTATAAGTGGAAAGAAACCAGGCACAATCCATATAGTCAAACCCGAGAAGATTCAATACGATGATTTCTCAACCCATAGACTTCCCTTATCAATGTTTGTAAAATTTCTTGAAGAGACAATTCCGACAAAGGTGCTGGTGATTGGCATTGAGCCGAAAAATTTAAACTTTGGAGATGGTATTTCGCCTGAAGTAAAAAAGGCAGTTGAAGCCCTTGTTTGGTTATTATGCGAATGCCTGAAAATTTAAATCCGATAAATCAACAAGGCTGCGGCATTTTAACAAAAGTATGCAAACCTGAAGGTTTACCCTACATTGTATTCATTAGTCACTATGTAACCGTATTTGTTAATAAAGAAGAGTCAGTTAGCAGTCAACTTGACACAATTGGGTAGCCGAGTATAATTAAATTGAAATGAATTATATCCTGTTTATCTTTATCTTTACTCAAACACAAGACTCGTTAGAGAATCAGCGGTCCAAAGACTTTTCTTACGAACAGGGATTTAGAGACGGACAATTATATGGCGAGAAAAAATTTTATCCCGGTTATTGTCTTGGTGGCTGTCTTGTTGGTGCAGGTGGTGGATGTCTCGGTGCATTAATGGATAGTAAAATGTTAACGAATATTGATGTATTCAGAACGCCTTACTCTTCAGCCGTGGGTAGCTTTTTTGCAGGCGTATTGTTATATCGTAAACCAAAAATAGAAATTCCTCAAAACAGCATATCATCAAAAGATTCTTTATACATTAAGGGTTTTATTGATGGTTATAAGAAAGTTGTGCAACCAAAAATGACAATATGTGAAATCGGAGGATGGGTTATTGGGAGTGCAATCACAATGGGCATTGTATTTATCATCTGTCTTCCCCATGGATTGCAATAGATGATTCTTATTTCATAGGTCTATGCTCAACAAATTGAAGTTATAAGCCTTTTTATTGTTTCAGCGACCCCTGCCCGAGTTTCAGAAAATCTTTCATAAATTTCCTTCTCACCATTAAAGCCGATTATTGACGCAACATTCTTCAAACCATCCTTTGTTAT
>JBDRWI010000031.1:0-27569 GCA_039802265.1 Caldifarciminota bacterium
CAAACCGTCTCTTTGTGCGGAGACCATTTTCATATCATCCTCCCCTGAATATCTTGTGGTTTTTTTAACTATAATGAAAAATTTCATTACCATTGTATAGGAATTTTTCAAATTCCTATACAATAAAAATTTTAAGGAATCCCACCCTTGTCTTTTTCTTTTAAAGCGGCAAGCCGATACCAATTTTTTACCAATTGGTTAGTATTGTGGTAACAAGCCTTTCAGCAGTCTTTTCAATGGCTTCTTTGATACTTTTATCCTCATCAGTTGTATAGATTGCCCAGTCTGAGACATCCCCTTCCCAGAATACAATGTTTTTCACCCGGTCAAGGCAGACGACTGAAAATTTCACGGTAATCTTATATTGTGAGACATCAAGGGCACCGGTATAGACATAGGGATCTTTGGAAAAACTGCTGACCTTGCCAGTTATCACAATATCCGCCTGGTCCTCACTGGTGATTTTGAGACTTGAATTTTTCCGAAACGCCTCTATTGTTGCCTGCGTAGCAATCTCATCAAGTCCAGCCTTAAAGGTCTGGTTTTCAAAAATTTTTATATGTACCTTTTGGATGTACCCCGGAAGCAGGGAACGGGTTGAATAGCCACAACAATTTAGAAATATGGAGCAGGAAGTAACAAATAAGAAGTAAAAGGTTCTTTTTATCATCTTAACAGTTCCATCCTTTTCTGTGCCTCTAAACCCCAGACATCACCAACCCCGTATTCCTTTATAATTTGTGTGTAGAACCTTCTTGCCTCCTCGTTTTCATTCAGCATCTCAAGTGCCAGACCGCTCTTGAAAAGGGCGGTTGGATACCACATCTTATCCCTTTCAAAGTTGTTTATAATCTTCTGATATTGATATAATGCCCTTATGAAATCCCCCTGGCCAAGGTATGCCTCACCAAGCCAGTAATAATATTCAACATTTGTTTCTAATTCCAGGGCTTTTTTTAGATTTTCTATTGCCCCATTTATTATTCCGCTGCGTAAATATGCGTAGCCAATTTCAAAATAGTAATTCGCCGCCGGTTCTGCCACATTGGCGAGCAGTTCCCTACCCACCTCAATTACTTCATGCCACCGTTGTGCCTTTTTTAGAGCAGTCAATCGATTTTCCATAGATTCCTTGTACAACAGTGTATCCTTACTTGCAAGTTTGTAGTAATAGCCAGCCGAATCAAAATCCATCTTCATATACTTCAGAGTTCCCATCTTGAATAGTCCCTGATAATAGTATCGACCCGATCTAAATTTTTTAATGTAGTGGGCAAAACGTGCCTCTGCCGTGTCAAAATCACCCTGGCAAAATGGAACCAGACACCAGTTATAAAAAAACTCTTCCTCATTTTGATAATCCGTTAGATTAATAAGCGAATCGAGCAAAAAACGGGCATCCCGCCACCGCCTCTTTTCCATAAGATAGCCAACACGGGCAGTATAGAAATCAGAATCAAGACCACCCATTTCCTTTGTATATAGTGACTCAGCCAGCTTCATCCTGCCTGTATAAACCAGACACAAGAGATAAATCTTTATCAGTTGCAAGTCATTCATAAGGTCTTCAATATCAAACTTGATTATCGCCGAATAATCCTTTTTCTGGAATTTATAATTGAAATAGTTGACCATGCATTCATGTCTGAGCAGTGAATCAGGGGCAGTGTTTATCAATTCCTCATAGGTTGATTCAGGATTACCACCGGTCTTGTGCAGACAAATGGCCTTGATTGACTTAATATAAGGGTCATCGGTCCGAGCAAGGACCAAATCCTTTGCGGCGTCTCTGAAATCTCCGTTCTGGAAATAGTTCAATGCCCTAATAATGCGCGCAAAATTTTTTGTCTTTGAGAAACTGATGTAATCTTTCATAATATCGTAAGCCTCTTTATATAACTTTTTTCTGATGAGATGGTCACAATATATAGAATCCAAAAAGTAATTTTTTTTAAAATTCATTCTTAACTTTTTTAGATTAAAAAGTAAAGGTGTTGTATCGGATAAAATTGAATCTAAGTTAATTGAATCGGGTAAACTGAGCAGTGAGGAGTCAAGATGCTCGGTATTTAAAAAACGCTGAATGAGTCTTATATCCTCGGGGCTATCTATCGTTAGCCCCGGAGGGATTTTTCTTTCAAATAAGATATTCAGGATTTCCGCCTTGGATTTCAATTCCGGGTTATTTGCTAAAAGAGGAATAATACCTTCAAGCCCCTTTTCATCCATATCCAGGGAAATAATTGCCCAAGGATAAAGAATATCTTTGGGAATTTCGGCAGGGTTAACTTTTTGATATTCATAGTAAGCGCTCAATGTATCTCCAGAAAGGAGAAAATTTTTGATTAAATATAACTTCCCTTTAATGCCCTTTATACTCCTGAATATCTTTTTCCGTTCATCCGGGTTCTTTAAGGAAAGTGCCTTCAAGATCTTCAGCGAATCGTTCTCCGGCAGAATTTTTAACAATTCGTCAAGAAAGAGTCCATCAGTTCCGAGTTCAAGGGCAATTTTGTCTAACAACCCTTTGTCAATTGTGAGATAGTCATAATTTTTTATGTATTGGAATGCCAGAAGAAAGGAATTCTGTTCAACAAGGCTGCGAATGAGCATATTGAATATCTCATCCCTTTTTTTATCATATTTAAAATCCTCAAGATATTTACTGGCAAGAGTAAAAAATTTTACTATCTTATCGTCTTTGTCATAAATTTTTAATAAGTAGTACACTGCCTCAGGTACCAATGTATCATTAGGATTTTCGGAAATAAAATTCTCCAGGAAAATTTCGGCAACCCGGTAATTACCCTGCTTGAAATTATTCCGGGCAACAAAAAAATCCTGATAATTATAGTCTAATAGAAAGAAATTCAAGAAAGTCGTAGGTAGACTACCAGTAAATAAAATGACCAACAGACTCATAGTCATCCAGACTCTATCTTCCCGGTCTCTTCCAGCAGGATCTTCTCCATCAATCCTGCGGAATGTTCCCAGGAGAAATTTTTTGCCCACTCCTTTGCTCCATCAGAAAACTTATGCCACAAAGAGTCATCACTGATCAAAATTTTGATTCGCTCAGCAAGCTGAGCAATATTTCCGTATTCGTAAAGAAATCCGGTCTTTCCATCAATTAAAGTTTCACGCAGACCCGGTGAGTTGGCACAGACTACCGGGGTACCACAGGACTGTGCCTCAATAACAGTCAATCCCCAGCCCTCTTTTATAGACGGTTGGACCACCACCCGAGCGCTTTTGTAGATTTCATACTTTTTCTGCTCACTTACCATACCACAGAAATCTACTTTTATATTTAATTTTCGAGAAAACTCCACAAGCTCATCCCGTGCATCTCCATCACCGGCGACCACTAATTCAACCGGCATCTCTTCTCTTATAGTGGCAATCGCCTTTAAGAGGTGGTCTATTGATTTATATCTTTTTATCCTTCCCACATACGCAATGAGGTTTTTTTTTCGTTGTATAATTGAATTATCTTTTATCTCAGGAATACCACTGTATACAATATATATTTTTTTCCTTACACCCATCTTCTTCAAATCCTCGGCCGAACTCTCTGAAATTGCAATAAAGTTTGAATTGTGGTATAATAGAGGAATTATTCGTTCCGTTATGAAGACATATCCAGCAAAGAAGATATTGGTCTCTTTGAATATTGTCCTGCGAAATAGATGCATCACCATTGCCAGATTTTTCTTCCGGGTAAAGAGTGGGGAATAGAAGGGGATCTTATTGAGGTCATCAATTATGACATCAACCGGTTTCTTTCTGAGGATAGCACGCAGTGCAAATGGCACATAGAAATTAAAATTAAATCTTCGCCCGATGCGAAAAATCTCAAAACCATCAATGACTTCATAGCGCCTCTGTCCTTCTCCCCGGCTACACAGAAGTATAACGCTATGTCCCCTTTTTAAGAGTCTGGAAAATATCTCGTAGAAATAGACCTCTGCCCCACCGGCATATTTATTTTGCCAGTCCTGCCAGTTAATAACCAAAATGACCATAATAGTAAATAAGAATGTGAAAGCAAGAGGTAAATAATATCACCTTCAAATTTTTATTTATTCTTGTCCTATATTTTCGCACGCCAGTAGTTCAGCAGATCTTCAATGGTCTTTTCAAATTTTATCTTGGGTATCCAGCCCGTTAACCGGGAAAACTTCTCCCCATTTCCCACCAGCACCGGAATATCGGTTTTGCGCAGCCGCCCCGGGTCAATCCTTATTTCAAACTTCACCCGCGAGAGATTCTTGAAAATCTCAATTGCTTCAGAAAGGGTATAACCCTTGCCTGCGGAAATATTGTATATCTCACCAACCGCACATCGGTTTAAGGCAAGTTTATAGGCAAAAACCACATCCTGAACATTCATAAATTCCCTTTTTATTTCAATATTACCCACTTCAATCAGGGGCGGCCTCTTACCACTTTCAATCTCAGCAACCTGGCGGGCAATAGAGGGTAAAACGAAATCATCGCTCTGACCCGGTCCGGTATGATTGAACGGCCTTAGGATAATTATATCTATTCCCTCGCGGGCATAATCGCTACATACGAGTTCTGCCATATATTTACTTATCGCATACGGACTCTTCAGTTGAATCCCAGAATCCTCCGTCAAATTCTCGCCCCCACCATAGACTTCACAGGTAGAGACAAATATAAATTTTATCTTTTTGTTAAGATTCTTTGCCGCCTCAAGGAGATTTATTGTACCCATTACATTGGTATTATAGGTCAAAGTTCGGTCACGAAACGACCTGCTGACAGAACTCAGCGCTGCAAGATGGAAGATGATATCCGGTTTATGAGTCTTTAAAACCTCATTCACGGCGTCGGTCTTTAGCAGATCAAGGGGAACAAATTTACCGCGCCTTGGTTTTAGAAGCGGAAAGCACGTAGGGATGATAAATTCAAGGGTCTCTTTTAAAACCTTTACCAGATGCGAACCGACAAAACCTTCAGCACCAGTGACAAGTATTCTATTCATAAGATCTTCATTCGCCAGTAATCAAGTAAATCCTTAAGGGTTTTTTCAAACGGTATCTCTGGAGCCCAGCCCGCGGTTTCCTTAAACTTCTCAGATGAACCAATAAGCAATTGAACATCGGATGGTCTGAGGCGTGATGCATCCTGTTTTATTTCAAGGTCAACACCGGAAAGGGCAATGAGTTTATCGAGTAGCTCCCTAATCTTTATTCCCTTACCCGAAGCGATGTTATAAACCTCACCGGGTTTTCCCTTTTTCAAAGCAAGATAATAACCCCTGACCACATCACGAACATCAAGGAAATCCCTCACTGCCTCAAGGTTTCCCACATATATAACCGGCTCTCTCTTTTTCTTTTCAATCTCAACAATCTGGCGGGCAAAGTTGGATGAGACAAATACCTCCCCCCGGCGGGGTCCAGTATGGTTAAATGCCCTGGTTCTCACTATATTCATACCATAACTTTTGTAGTATTGAAAGCCAAGCAGATCCTGGGTGACTTTGCTCACTGCATAAGGGCTCAAGGGTCTTAAAGGATTTGTCTCTTTGATAGGAATTTCATCAGGATAAACAAGACCGTATTCTTCGCTTGAGCCGGCGATTTGAATCAGTGTATCAAGTCTCAACTCCCTTACTGCCTCAAAGATATTGACCTCACCGATGACATTCGTCATAAGCGTCTCTGAAGGGGCACGCCAGGAAAATGGAACATAACTCTGTGCCGCAAGGTGGTATATATGATCAGGTTTGATTTCTTTAATTACATATTTGACTGCGGACGCATCCCTTATATCGCATTCATATAACTTAATCGCATTCAGGATATGGGTGATATTATCCAGCCTTGAGCGCCATCTGACAATACCGAAAACCTCAATATCTTTCAGACTGAGTAGATATTCAGCAAGATGACTTCCGGCAAAACCTGAAATGCCGGTGATTAGCGCCCTCATAAACCTCCTTTCTCACTACAAAATCCATCACTGCTTATCCAATGATGATGGCAGATATGCCGTTGGGTCAACCGGTTTACCCTGAAAGCGCACCTCATAATGGAGATGGGGTGATGTGGATTTACCCGAAGACCCAACCGTTCCAATCACTGCTCCGGCCGCTACTTCCTCTCCTTGTTTGGTGGTAATTGAATTGAGGTGTCCAAAAAATGTGGAATAATTCTTGTTATGCTCAATGATAATGTAATTGCCGTATAATGTATCCCAGCCAACAGTGACCACCTTTCCGGATGCTGTCGCAATCACTGGAGAGAGAATTGGTGCGGCAATATCAATGCCCGGATGGCCATCGGTAAAACTTTTGGAGATCTGACCGATTGTGGGGAAGAGATAGGGGATATTGGAAACTTCTTTAACACCTTCTGTAGCATTGGGTGCTGGATTCTTCCCCACCTCCGGTTCTACCTGAGGTGGGGACTTTTCAATACCGAGCATTATCTTTATCCGCTCATTGTTTAACTCTGCTAGCGCCAAGTCCTTTTTTATCTTTTCCAGTTTTGCAAATTCTTTTTCAATCTCAGCATTACGCCTTTTCAACAATGTTGCCTCCATCGCCCGATAAGATAAAGAGCCATAATTGAAAATCCCGGCTACAATGAGAATGACGATTATAATAAAAATAAAAGATAAGAGAGTGAGCAACCTCTGAGATAAAAAAATATGTTTTGATGTACGGGCATCGGTGGTGCTTATTAAAATAGATATTCCCTTCTTCATTCGTTAAATCCCTGCTCCAATGAATATAACAAAAGTTTTATCACATTCTGCACATCTTCCATATCACAGACTTCATTCGGAGAATGAACATATCGGGTGGGAATTGAAAGGACCCCACTCTGGACGCCTTCCCGGATCAGTTGAATAACAGCCGCATCGGTTGTCCCGCGTTCGAGGATTTCTAATTGAAAAGGAAGTTTCAACTTCTGGGCACTGGAAATCAAAATTTCTTTAATGAGTGGACTCGTGAAAAAACCACTGTCCTTTATCTTTATCGCTACCCCTTTACCCAGTGCGACTGCCATTGGTGGGGATTCGGGGGTATCACCGGTTGCGGTCACATCAACAGCAAGTGCATAATGGGGATTGATACTGTAAGCACCAGTCCGTGCCCCGCGCAGCCCAAGTTCTTCCTGGGTGGAAAAGACAAAATAGAGTTCATTACGGTGCCTTTTTATTCTTTTCATTACCTCAATGAGACAGAAACAGCCGATTCTATCATCTATTGCCTTGGCAACGATTTTATTTCCCATTTTCTTAAAAATTTGAAAGAAAGTAGCAACATCGCCAATACGAACCATCTTCTTTGCCTCTAATTGGTCCTTTGCCCCGATGTCAATAAACATATTTTCCAGCGGCGCCGGCTTTGGCGTCTCTGGTTTTGTCTCCACCCCAATCACACCAAGTAGTCCATTCGCAAAGACCACGCGGTGATGGAGGATACGCTCCGGAAAAACTCCGCCGACACTGGCAAATCTCAAAAATCCCTGTTTGTCTATGTGTTTGATAATCAGACCAATCTCATCCATATGGGCGCAGAGCATAATCTTTTTGGCCAAGCCCTTTCTCACAGACGGTGGTTTATAGGCAATTAAATTCCCCAGGGTATCGGTCTTTATCCCTTCACAATAATCCTTAATCTCCAACTCAATGATTTCACGAACCTTTTCTTCCCTACCTGAAGGTCCGTATGCCTCAGTAAGATTTCTAATCAGTTCCATTTCTTCCTTAAAATTTTTTCTATTGACTGGGTAAGTAGCTTGACGGTAAGATTTATGTCTACCTTTGAGGCAAACGCCAGTGGCGAATGGATATAGCGGGCAGGTGTGGAAACAACCGCCGTTGGAACACCCGCTTTAATTAAACTGATGGCACCGGCATCCGTGCCTCCAACCATCGGCTGCTTGTGTTGATATGGAATATTATTCTCCTGGGCAGTCTCTTCAATTATCGAAACAAGTTTTTGAGTGCAAACCACTGAGTAGTCGTATTTGGTTATAACCGGACCTTTACCTAAAACTGGATAATGAGGCTGGTCCTTGTCGCTCAAAAACTCGTTCGTCCCTGTGGTATCTACCGCAATTGCCACATCCGGTGTTATCCGGTAGGCAGCAATCCGTGCGCCCCTAAGACCCACCTCTTCCTGAACCGTAAAGACATAATAACACGGAAAATCAGCATTTTTTATCAACTGGATGAGCACAAAACAACCAATTCTGTTGTCCAGTGCCCGTCCAGTTACAAGATTACAATTTTCACAAAAGTCAGTATCAAATGTGCCGGTATCACCAATTTCTATCAATTTAACGGCTTCCTCTTTTGAACTTGCACCAATATCAATAAAGAGACTTTTATTCTCGGGTTTTTTCGCTAATTCTTGAGCTGCGGTAAGATGAACCGGTTTATGACCAACCACCCCAGGAATTCTATTCTTCCCTATTATCACTCGCTTGGCAATCATCGCCGAAACAGGAACCCCAACTGTCTTGAATCTTATCAGTCCATTCTTCTCAATTCCCGTCACCATAAATCCAACTTCATCCATATGAGCAGAGAGCATTATCTTTAATTTACCACTCCCCTTTTGGGCAATTAGATTACCATAATCATCTTCAATGATTTCATCAACCTCATTATTAATGCTGTTTCGGATATATTCTCTAACGCTCTCCTCATCGCCACTCACACCCACAAGTTCACAGAGTTCTTTAAGCATAACCAATTATACTTAAGAAAAAGATAATGTCAACCTATACCCAGCCTTGGGGATGTCTTTCATTCGGAATGAAATTATTGTTTAGGATTTTTACTGAGAAAAGCGGTTTGAACTTTGCAATTATTTTTATACGAAACCACAGCAATAACCTAAAGTATTTTTGAAAACTGCAGATTACGATTATCTAAAGGCAACCGGCGTAAGGGTGGGTAACGGGACTTGAACCCGCAACACCTGGAGCCACAGTCCAGTGCTCTACCATTGAGCTATACCCACCATAACAGATCGTTTATGGTTAATGGGTTTGGATGCTGGTATGGTCTTTGGTCTATGGTTTTTGGACTATTCCCTAAACCCAACAACCAATCCTGCTTCTCAACCCTAACCTACTAACCATATGTACAAGATACATCAGGGGAGAACCCCTGAAACCCCCAGAGACGCTCCATCTTAAAGTTGTGCACTTTCCAGCGACTATCAGAAACCCCAGATGTATCTTGTCCATATTCTTTTCTATAATGAAAATTTTCATTACCATTGTATTGGAATTTTTCAAATTCCAATACAATAAAATATTATATTTATTTTTTTGTTTTAGTCAATTGACCAATGCTTACTACTCCCCTAATATCTTCAAATTTGTGAATCTAGTGTCTTATTGTCGCAAAATAAGCTGAACCTAAAATTCCTGCATCATCGCCCAATTGGGCAGGTAGAATTCTATATCGACGGTATTGCGTGCCCAAAGTCCGCAGGGCAGCGGATTTTTCTATTGCTTCAAATAAGACTCTACCCGCGCGGGCAACTCCTCCGGAGATTATTATCACCTCGGGGTCAAGAAGGTTTATAATGTTCCCCAATCCAACTCCGATGAGTTCACCGATCTCGGTGAATACCTCTATGGCAACCCGGTCTCTCTTCTTTGCCTCATCCGCAATAATCTTGGGTGTGAGTCTTTGATATCTCCCAAGACGGCTTTTTTCTTTCTTTAGTTTCCTCCGGGCAAGGGCTATGATTCCCTTTGTGCCCACATACCGTTCCAGACATCCCCGATTGCCACAGGTGCATCTCGGTCCATTAAAATTTATTGTGGTATGACCAAACTCACCAGCAAAGTCATTTGCACCAAAGAGCATCCTCCCCTCGCAAACTGCAGCCCCACCAACTCCGGTACCCAGGGTAAAGAGAAAGATATTACTATAACCTCTACCCGCACCGAATTTCCATTCACCCAAGAGTATCGCATTTACATCATTGACGATCCTGGTCTTCAATTTAAATTCATTATTCAAAATATCAGCGAGATTTATGTTGTGCCAGCCCTTTAAGTTGGGTGAATATCTGACTGTGCCATTTTTTGAGTCAATTATCCCGGCGATTCCGATGCCGATTGCGGTTATGTCTGTCTTTGAACCGGTGATAAGTCCCTTAATGGCCCCTCTAATCTGATTGATTGTGGTGGCAAAACCCCTTTCCGCCATTGTGGGCAGTGATATTCTTTTAATTATCTTTTTATCTTCTACAAGTCCGGCCTTAATATTCGTTCCTCCAATATCAATACCGATGACTGACATTATCTGTGTTTTAGCAGGTACCGATAGTTTTCCCTTATCAGGTCTTCATATTCCTTAGTAATCTGTATCCCCCTCCTTGCCATAACAATGCGGGCGGTTGCAATAGCCTTCTCCAGGTCATATATTTCATCTATTTGCGGTCCAATCCATCTAAAAGATGGAACATAACGGGGCATCAGACCACCGCCAAAATAGTTTACAAAACTGCCAACCACTGCCCCGGTAGGAATCAATGTGCCAATCCCCAGCTTAGTATGGTCGCCAATGAAACAACCCAATTTCGTCATATTTGAATCATATTCGCGCTCACCGATCTTTATTCGCACATTACTATAATTGTTTTTTAAATCTGAATTTGTTGTTAAGGCACCGAGATTCACCCATTCGCCAATGAACGAGTGCCCGATAAATCCTTCATGGTACTTATTTGAAAAACCTTGAAAGATGGAAGACTCCACCTCCCCACCAATCCGACAGTAGGGACCAATTGAAGATTTAATAATTTTTGCCCTTGCGGTTAATGTCCCTTCACCGATATAAGAAGGACCGACAATGGCGGTAAAAGCCCCAATCTCTGCTTTTCTATCTATATAGACTGGTCCTTGGGTTGTATCAATAAAGACAAATTTATGAAGTGTGGCATCCTTTGCTACAAATAAATTGGTTGATTTTCCTGAGATTTCTATTCCCTTATAACGCCTTGTTTTTCTGTGGTGCGTTTTAAAATGGAGGGTAATTATCTCTTCATTATATTTAATTAAATCCCAGGGG
The DNA here is from genome assembly GCA_039802265.1 of Caldifarciminota bacterium. Lineage (GTDB taxonomy): Bacteria > Hydrothermota > Tepidihabitantia > SM23-42 > JAOAFX01 > JBDRWI01. Next base: position 11,083 of record JBDRWI010000031.1, read on the forward strand.
TATTTAAAAACCTTGCCCGAAATTTTTTTAGTTGTTTTTATGTTTCTCAAGGCGGTATTAATCTCCGGTAAACTTTCGGGAAAGGGTGGGGATGTCTTGAGAAAACCAACAGTCTCATCATCAACAGTAAATCTTACCTCCTCATATGGTAAATTGACTTTATCCATTAGCAGCAGACGTGCGGATAAGTACATTGTCGGCTCGTTGCGCGGTTGTAATTTAAATTTAAAGATACTGCGGGTAATAAATTCAAATTTGAATTTTGGGAAATAGCCCGCATTATGCTCAGCTATTGTCTTCATTCCAATGCGGAGATTGAACTGAGGGTAAAAATTAATTAAAGGATAGAAATTTTCTAACTGGTCTTCGTAAATTACGACTTTCATAAATTTTTACCGGGATAAAAAGATCGCAGCAAGAATGGCAAAGATAATCCCCATAATTCTTGATGGTGTAGCCGCTTCTTTCAGGAACAGAAATCCAAAAAGCACTGGAAATAGTATGTAGAGATTGGTCAATGGGATTACCACTGAAGCCGGACCACACTTCAGTGCCTGATAAAATGCCAGGACCGCAACGAGTGAGACGATTCCTACCGGAATGGCATAAAGACTGCCGGCATTGAATTGTAATGTTTTTTTGAAACAAAGAAAAATCGCCAAAAGGAATAGAGACCAAAAAGAAATCCAGAATGTAAGACTTTCGGTATTTAGCCTTTGACTCAATAATTTACTCCCAATGGCCCAGAATCCCCAGCCCACGAGTGCGATGAAGGCATATTTGAGGTAATCCATACATTGATTATAATAATTTCAAAGAAAAAGTCAACTATATTAGTGATTGACGTTTATTAAAATTTGTATATAATAGCAATATGGATTCTGAATCATTTACGGCATTATATGAAAATCTGCAAAAAAATCTTGAAGAAATCAAAAATAACACTACAAAAAAAGACAGATACAGTATCGAGGATAAGATTAAGATCACTGAAAAGACAAAATATCTTTTTTATGGACTCGTCAAGACATTGGTTGACCTTGGGAACAGAATAATTGAGGAGAATGACTTCCGCCGGCCGCTAAATAATGCAGATGTCTTTATCTGTCTTGCCGAACATGAGATTATAACGTCAAATATCGTCCCGGCAGTAAAAAAAGCAGTGTTTGCCCTTCCCCAGTTATATGGCTTTGCCTACGACGAATTTTTCGCTATTGTTGAAGAGTGCCTATCTGATTTGCGGAAGTGTCTTGATTCATATGCAGTATACTACAATTTAAAAGGCAAAAAATAGTGAAAATTTTATATATAATCATCATATTTATTTTAGGAACCGCGATAGGCAGTTTTATAAATGTCTTGATTTATCGCCTCCCGCGGGGAATTTCTATAATCAAACCCAATTCCTTCTGTCCACATTGTAAGAAGTCTATTCTTTGGTATGAAAATATCCCGATAGTAAGTTTTCTTTCTTTGGGAGGTCGCTGTTCCCGATGTAAAAAAACAATCTCATTACATTATCCATTGGTAGAACTTTTGACCGGAATTCTTTTTCTGTGGTCATTTTTAAAATATGGTTTCTCTCTGAATTTAATCCTGGTCCTTCTTTTCTTTATATTTCTCATCATTATCTCCGGAATTGATTATACCTTTCAATTGATTCCAGATATCTTATCAATTCCTGGAATTATCTTGGGGTTAATCTTTCAAATGTTAAACCGAAATTTCTATTCCGGATTGGCCGGTATGTTCTTTGGTGGTGCCCTGATTCTTCTGATAAGAATATTGGGAGGGCGCATCTACAAAAAAGAGGTAATGGGAATGGGTGATGTCTATCTAACCGCAATGCTCGGTTCCTATACCGGTTTTCCAATGGTTATTCCCGCAATATTCATTGCTGCGCTTGTCGGCTCCTGTTTCGGCATTATCTATCTTGCAATAACCCATCAGGATAAAGATAAACCAATCCCATTCGGTCCCTTTTTGAGCATTGGTGGTGCGGTCACATTTATGTTTGCACTATCAATTCAAGGATTTTTGAGAACAATCGGCATATCTTTCTGATTTGAGAACAGCCCAGAAGATTCTAACAGTTATTGGTCCCACCGGTGTAGGAAAAACCAAATTTGTAGTAAAGCTGGCAAAGTTTGTAAACGGTGAGATAATCTCTGCGGATTCAAGGCAGGTCTATAAACACCTTAACATTGGAACTGCAAAACCAACTTCAGAGGAATTAAATGGTATACCAATTCATTTAATTGATATCGTCCTTCCGGATGAGAACTATTCCTGTGGCCAATTTGCACGCGATGCCGAAAGGAAAATAGAGGAAGTCAAAAAAAGAGAAAGAGTGCCAATTATTTGTGGAGGAACCGGTTTATATATCAAGGCATTATTTGAACCCCTTCACATCCTTCCCCAGTCAGATAAAAGGATCAAAGAAATTCTAAATAATATATTAAAAGAGAAGGGAATTTCTTTTCTCTATCAGCGATTGTTAGAGGTAGACCCACATTGGGCAAGGTCAATCAAACCCAACGACCGCCAGAGAATCATGAGGGGACTTGAGGTTTATGAAATTACGGGAAAACCCTTGAGTTCAATAATCAAAAATCAAAAGCCCCCTCCTAAATTCCAACCTTTCTACATTGGTCTTTTAATTCCCCGTGAGGAGTTATATAAAAAGATTGACGCGCGTTTTGACCAAATGATACAGACAGGGCTTGTTGATGAAGTTAAAGGGATTTTAGATATGGGGTACGACCCTGCCTGCCCCGGATTGAAGACGATAGGGTATAAGGAAATCGTCGACTATATCTTGGGAAACTGTAGTTTACCAGATGCAATTAGAAAGGCAAAGCAACACACCAGAAATCTCGCAAAGCGACAGATAACCTGGTTTTCAAAAATTTTGGGAGTAAAATGGTACAAACCTGATGTGGTAGATTTGATTCCACAGATCTTGCAGGAATATCAAATATCAAGATAATAGGAATCCCACAAAATTTTATCAACAATAGTTGACATTGAATTTTTTTTTGCTATAATTATACAATGAAACAGAAAGAGATTTTTGTTGACGAACTTACCGGGGCGTACAACCGGCGCTACCTCACCTACTGGGTGGAGAATGAAATGAAGCGGGCAAATCGTTTCGCCAAGAAATTTGCCCTTATCTTACTTGATATTGACAACTTCCGCGATATTAATAATACTTATGGACACTTGGAGGGAGACATCGTTCTGATTGAATTCAGCAAATTTTTGCGCGGGATAATTCGCGAGGTCGACTGCCTGGTGCGCTACGGGGGCGATGAGTTTATTGTCCTTGTTCCCAATACAACCCAACAGGGAACAATGGAACTTGCCCAGCGGATAATTACCCTCTTAAATCAATCTGAGATTGCAAAACACCGGGTTTTGTGTAGCATTGGATTTGCTATTTATCCGGATGATGGGACAACAATGGAAACCCTGATAAATTATGCTGATAATCTTATGTATAATGCAAAAAAGAGCGGTAAGAATAGGATTGGTCTAAAACGGGAAATCGTTAAAAAACTGCAGATTCCCGCACCGGTAATAATCGGGCGTGAGGAAGAGAAACAGTGGTGTTTGAATCAATTGAATGATTATCATACAATTTTTGTTGGTGGTGAGGCAGGTATTGGTAAGACCCGCCTTGTGCTGGAGATAAAGGAAGAGTTAAAGGATTCATTATTATTGAGGGCAAATTCATACGCAGCCCTTGCCTCGGTTCCGTATCATCCAATTCGGAATATGTTGAATGAACTTATGAACACAGAATTTACTCTGATTCAACACATATTTACCCAGATTTCCGAAGGCTATAAATCAGAAATTATGAAACTTCTGCCGCAGGAGGCAATCATTACCCCGAAAGAGACAGAAATGGATAAATTCCGGTTGTTCAACAGTATTACCACCTTCGTCATCAAACTGGCTGAATTTATTTCACCCCGTATGGTAATGATTTTCATTGACGACCTCCACTGGACTGACCGTCCTACAGTGGAACTTCTTGACTTTTTAATTAGAAGTATTAAAGGCAATATCAGAATCTTCGGCACCTACCGGATTGAAGAAATCGGAAACAGTGCAGTGAGTGAATTTTTTAGTATCTGGGCAAGAGAAAAATTATATACCCAGATTAAACTCTCACCATTGAATGAAATTCAGACTTATCAGCTCCTTGAGGCAATTATGGGCTCGGTTTCAAAAAATATTGCCCAGTTCATCTACCGGCAGTGTGGGGGAAACCCATTTTACACTGAGGAGATATTGAGGGAATTATACCAGCGACAGAATCTCTTCTGGAATGGACAGGAATGGTTGCTGTTGAGAGAGAAAGAACTGGCTGTCCCCGGCTCTATTGAAGAAGTTACCTTAAGAAAATTGAAATTTCTCGCACCGGAGGCCAGATACCTGTTAGAAATTGCAGCGGTACTGGGTCAGGAATTTGACGCTGAGATTATTGCCCGTGCCGCCAGAAAAAATGTGGGTGAAACCTTTGATGTGCTTGACCAGTTGTTAGGGCTGAATTTTCTAAAGGAACGGCGTAAAGAGGTTTTCTTCTTCAGTGAAGATGTCGTTCGTCAGATTGTCTATAAAAACATATCCCGAACCAATTTGGCTGCGTACCACCGGGCAGTTGGTGAGGCAATCGAGAATTATTTTCAGTCTGAAATCCAGAATTATTACGAGCAACTCGCCCATCATTTCACAATTGCCAATGATTCTTCAAAGGCGCTATTCTATTCAAAAGAGGCAGGGCTGAAATGCAAGAAAAATTATGCCCACGATCAGGCAATCGAATTTTTCACCAATACCCTGAAATATGAAGAGAATATTGAGGAAATATTTAAGATCAAATTCAGTCTGGGGGAGATATCTTTTCTAAAGGGGGCATATGCCAATGCCATAAAGCATCTCACCGATTGCCTGCGGACCAAACCTAATGACTATATGGTTTATGAGAAATTGGGACAGGTTTACGAGGATATGGGTGATTACAAAAACGCCTACAAACACTACAGGGCGGGCTTGAATATAACCAGGGGCACCGATGCCCAATATCGCTTTATCTCATCCATTGCCTGGGTCTATACTCGCTTAGGCAAATATTTAATGGCAAAAAAAGAATGTGAGAAGATTTTTAAAAAGGAAAAAACGGTTTCTAAGGAGGTGCTGGGCGATACTTGTGTAACTATGGGTGTGGTGTTCTTAAAAATGGGCGAATACAAAAAGGCAGAATATTTTATCAAAAAGGCATTAAAATTAAGAGAAGGCTTAAATGACAAAAAGGGTATTGCAGCATGTTATCTTGACCTTGCCATAATTTACACAAGGAATTTAAATCCCCTGATTTGCGAAGAACTCTATAAAAAGGCATTGAAGATATACGAAGAGATTGGTTATCAGCAGGGAATAGTTGTGGTATATATTAACCTTGGTTCACTGTTTACTATCTATGACCTGGTCAAGACAGAAGAATACTACATAAAGGGAATTGAAATTGCTAAATTAATCCATGCCAAAAGGGACCTGGTCTATCTTCATAATAACCTCGGCATTGTAAATTTCCGGCGGATGATGAATGAACAGTCCCTGAATAATTACCGGCAGGCATTAAATTACGCCCGCCAGACAAATTTTGAGGAAGGTATGTTCTTTATCAATCTCAGTCTGAGTGAATTCTATCGGGAATCGGGTTTAATAAAAAAGGGGATGATGCACTTAAAAAAGGCATTCAAACTCGCCCAAAGTTTAAAATTGAAGTACTCCTTATATGATTGTGAAATGGAGGAGATTGAATATCTCTTGGTAAATGCCGAAGTTTCAAAGGCATACAAAATTGCAAAAAATTTATACGCTAAATTAAAATCCGAACCAGATATCAGATATCGTGCTTATGCATGTATCTATCTGGGTAAGGTACTTGGTGAATTGAAGAAATTTAAGGAGGCAAAGAAATATTACGAGAAGACATTGGAAATTGTTCACTCACATCCAGAAAATTCTATTGCTGCTGAGGTATATTACCTTTTAGGGACTCTCTACAGAAAAGAAGGTAATTATCAGGAATCATTGAAGATGTTTTTGAAATCCAATGAAATATTTGAAAATGTTGGTAATCTATTTTATCTTGATAAAATTGAACAGCAAGTGACCGCAGTAGAGCCAAAGGGAGACCGGGCTAAGCGGTAGAGTCAGTGAAAAGCCCAATTTCTTAGCCCGGCACACTTTTTCCTTATTCAACACTCAGAATCTTAAATTCTATCCGGCGATTTTGGTCGCGCCCGGATTTTGTCCGGTTATCGGCGATGGGTTGAGATTCGCCATATCCACGGACTTCCAGTCGTGATGGATCAATGTTATGATACCGAACCAGATAATCCTTTACCGCATTTGCCCGCTGATAAGAGAGTTTCATATTATAAGAATCCGAACCAATGCTATCAGTATGGCCGCCAATCTCCACCCTCATCTTTGGCTTGGCAAGCAATACCTTTGCGGCATCATCAAGAACTGGATATGACTCGGGTTTAATCACTGCCGAATTAAAGTCAAAGTATATTCCACGCAAGATTATTCGTTCACCAACCTTGGGTACCTTGCGCAGGGTGAAGTTTTGAATCTTTGTCTCATCCTTCTTTAATACAATCGGTGCAGTTTCGGTGATATAATCCTGGGCTTCAACCTTTACCACATAGGTACCAGCGCTAACTGTCACCTTGTAGATTCCGGTCGCTGGGTCGGTGCTGGTTGCGGGGATCTTTGAGTCCACAAAGGTTATCTGTGCCAGAATTGGTTTTCCATCATCAACATCAGAGACCTTTCCCATCAGTGTTGCCTGTTCAAGGCTTATCTTTGCAAGTCCAACATCCAAGACTTTTGTATCGCCTTCCTGCAGTGTTACTACCTTTTCATCAAATTGATAACCGGTCGCCTCAATATGAAGTCGGTAGGTGCCGGGAGAAAGGGTAACTGAATACATCCCTGATGTATCGGAACTCACTGCTGGTAGTGCAGTCTGGGGAAAGGTAATGTTTGCGACGATGGGTAGTTTGGTTTCTATGTCATAGATTTTGCCAATGACCTTGGCGATTTCTTTCTTGTTGAGATTAAAGTCAAGAATAATCTGGTCACCATCTTTTAAAACCACCCCCTGTTCCTTCCAGCGGTAACCTTCAGCCTCCACATGGATACGGAAATTACCCGGAGAAAAGGAAGTCTCATAGGTTCCATCTGTCGCTGTCTGAATTGCCTCTTTATCCGAACCAGGGAAGGAGATTGTAGCAACAATTGGCTCACCGGTCTTGGCATCATAAACCCTTCCTGAGACCTTGGCAATCGGGATATGAACTTCAACCTTCTTAATCAAATCCGCACCACCAGAAAAGTTAAAGAATGCCTTCCACCAATAATCGGGTTTATCCCAGGTATAGGGTTTTCTCGCCGGATTGATGAGCGAGACCTCACAACCGAGGTCAAAACTGACGCTCTTTGCCCCAAAGCGCAGTCCCGGGGTGATCCAGAGGGACTCCTCCTTGGCATCAAAGTCGTAATAGCCATACAACTCACAGAGAATCCTTACCTCTTCTGAAGGAATCAACTCCACACCGCCACCGTGGATGATATAATTCGGCCGCTGCTTGAAGTCACGGGAGTCAACATAGCCAGGGTCATGGTCTGGACCGGTAACCATCCAGCCACAGTTGAGATGGGTGGCAAAAGGTCCAACCCTGAAGTCAAACAATCCGCTTGTGGCATAGTCAGGGTCATGAGGGATATAGGGAGGGAAGTGTGGCGCAACTGGTGTGGCACCGGCATCAGTGAATGAATCCGAATAAAACCTCTGGTCAAACTCTCTTTTGTCAGAGGGTAGTGCCGGACCCCAGTTTATATGTCCCTCAATGCCCAGTGCATAGGTAATTGGTGTATTCTTGTCCACAACAAACCCATAGCCTGCCTTACCACCAATTTCAATCGTCTCAAAACCCCAGGGTGGGTCAGGGTCACCCCGCTTAATCGGGTAGTTATTCATCTCAAACCATTTTAAGAAACCGGTTACCCGAACCCTTGCCTCAAGGTAGTCAATTATTGAATATGATAATCCGCTTGATAGGGTGAAGAAGTGCTTCCGGTCAGTAGTGGGAGTCCCGGCCTGAGTGGTCGTCAACTCCTCAAATCGCTCTGCTGGTGACAGATGGAAAGAGAGCATACCCATATTATGAGGTTGGGCATACTGGAGTTTAAACATCCCCCGATTTCCATAGACAGATATCTCTTGAGTAAAACCCAGTAGTGTTAATGAGAATAATAAGAATAGCGGCTTTTTCATAATACCTCCTGCTCTTAATTGAACCAAAGATTAAGGTGGAAATGCTGGTAAGATTTAAAAAATTGCTGTTTAGCTAAGATAAACCAGCTTCTCAACCCTAACCCCATTTACTATTTTTGTACTTTGGCCCCAACGGGAGTCGAACCCGTATCTTCACCTTGAAAGAGTGATGTCCTAACCACTAGACGATGGGGCCTTATGGGTCAAAATATAAAGATTCCTGAATGATTCGTTATCAACTATTGCCCGGTTAATCAGGAAATAGTTTTCCAGGTTTGCGTTCGTTGCCATTATCCGGTTTGAAAGGTCCTCACCCATTGCCAGCAAGAACTTTGCTGCCACCTTTGGATTTTCATTTACTATTTCCATAAATTGATTCTTCTTTAAGACCAGAAGCCGGCAATCGGTCTTTGCCTTTACCGTTGCGGAGCGAGGTTTGTCCGTAAGCAGGGACATCTCGCCAAAGAATGAAGACTCACCGAGTTCCGATAAGATAAGTATTAAATCACCACGTGTCAAAAAGACCTCTACCTTTCCGGATTCAATGATATACATCTCATCGCCAACCGTGCCTTCTTTGATTATTACCGTATCTTTGGCTATATCCCTTGGCTCCCACCGCGCGCGCATCCAGTCAATCTCCTGCGGCGAAAGATATTTAAATAAAAGGACACCCTTTAAGTCCTTCATACCTTACATTCTACGCAAATTTTGTTAAATGTCAAGCATTAAGTGCAAACGTAAAGGGACCTTGTTATCACTGTAAGAAAGAACTTAAAAAAATACTTGAAATAATAGGCCTCCCGGCTAATATTAAAGAGTTAACAAAACTTACTAAATACAGGGAGGCCTTATGGAAATAAATAGACTAAATTATTATAATCGTTGCTTTAAAGAAAATCAAGTAGTAAATTGCACTCTTAAGATATCTAAGAATGTGAGAGTGCAAAATTGCAGGATAGATAGATATAGTCCTCAGGTAGTGAAGAAAAGTTTAAAAAGCTGCGGCTTGAAAAAATCCTTAAAAATGCGCATTCGGATCCGCCAGAGGTATGAAATATTTGCCTGCTCTTTGAAAGGCGTTTATAATGCATTTAATAAAGCGATAGAGCCATTTTTAAAAATCATCCTGGAGGTGCAAAATGGTTAGTTTAGAATATAGCCAGGTTTTAAAGTTAGACCCAATGTTAGCCCACCAGAAGATTGTGCATTGTTATTTTTATCAGGCTCACCGGAATATCACTAAGACGGCTCGGTTGATTGGTGTTTCACGGCCTACGGTCTCCAAATGGCTTAAGCGGTTCTTTCTGGAGGGTGGGGAGGGTTTAAAGAATCGTTCTTCTCGTCCCCATTATTCACCGAATAAGACCCCGGAGCATGTTGAGCGTTTGGTTTTAGAGATTTTTCAGAAGACTAATTATGGTTTTCGGCGGATTGCCCGGGATTTGAAGCGGTATTATGGCATTAAGCTTTCCCATGCTACGGTGGGCGCAATTTTGAAAAGGCATAATAGATATAAGCCGCGGATAAAGCTTACGATTCGGCGGACGGGTCGGCGCTATTACAATCCCTTAGATTTTAGGCCTTTTGCATTTTTCCAGGTGGATGTGAAGGAGATCAAGGATGGTGATACTCTGCCGGCTGAGGTTTATGTCCATTTTGGTGAATTGGCTAAGAAGAATGTGCCGATGTATCAGTTTACGGCGATTGATGTGCGTACTCGGATAAGGTTTATTGCTTATGGTCAAGAGAAGAGTTTTGCTAATGGCTGGGCATTTATTGTCTTAGTGGTTTTATGGGTGCGGTCGTTTGGCATTAAAGGGCGTATTGTGTTGCAGAGTGATTGGGGTGATGAGTGGGGTGGTGATGAGGGTAAGAAGATCGAGTGGATGAATCGGTGTTTGGGGTCTCTGGATGCGGAAATCACGCGGATTCAGAAGGGTCGTAAGGAGCAGAATGGTTATGTGGAGCGGAGTCACCGGACCGATGATGAGGAGTTATACATTCCCTTTGGGCTTGAGATGAAAGATATCAATTCCCTATTTTTGATTGCTTACAGTTGGATAAAATACTACAATACCCAGCGGAGACATATGGGAGATAACCTTGACAACAAGACACCCCTTGAGTATGCTAAAGAGATTATGCCTGAATTAAATCCCAATATTGCGCTATTCCCACCAGTACTATTGGATAACCTAACTACAAGTTCTTACTGGAGAACTGTAAATAAGGTCCCCAGACATTACATAAGAATGGAAGTCAGGTTTTTGGATTATTCAATTATAAATCCGGAGGGTAGTTCTTCAATGGCCTCTCCTTCCTTACGCCACCGGATTTTTTCTTCGGTAATGTAAGAACCACTCTTTTTCCGCTCTTGATTGTATGCGAAGACCTTGATTGCTGATTCACCATCAACCGGGCAGCTGTGTTCACACAGACCACAGCCGGTGCAGATTTTTTCATCTACATATGGCCGGGACAGGGTAATGTTGTTCAAGGTCTCACTGAACATCCTGATTGCATTATAAGGACAGACCTCATCACAGATTAGACAGACTTTGTCTTCTTCCCAGGCAATACACCGGGAACGGTCAATAATAGCAAGTCCAATAATGACAAATGTCTTTTCGGCCAGGGGTAGATTTCTAATTGCCGATGTTGGGCAGACCTGACCGCAGCGATTACAGTACCTTTCACAACCACCAATTCTGGGAACAAGTCTTGGTGTCCATAAACCATTTATCCCTGCCTCAAGAAAACAGGGCTGGAGCCCATGTGTCGGGCAAACACCAATGCATCTACCACAGCGAATACAGGTATTCAAAAAATCAATTTCCGGAATGGAACCAGGTGGTCTGATGAGTCGCTTATTGTTTTTATATAGATTGCCCTTTATGATTTGGGTTCCAATCAGCGCACCGGCAGTGGCAATAAAAAAACTTCTTCTTTCAATCTGAAATGGTGCACCGGTAAAACCGATCCTATATTTTATTATCCCTTCCGGACATTCATATTTACAGCGCAGACAAAGAATACAGTTACTGAAGTCCATCAGGCGGTCTTTTGCTTTTATGGCGCCGGTCGGACAGAGATTGTTGCAGAATTCACATCTTCTACATCCAGCAGCAAGGAAAAGTTTGAAAAATGAAAAATGGGAAAGAATTGACAGAATACCACCCAGGGCACAGATGTGCCGGCACCAGAATCTTTCGTTCAATAGATTTGCCAATAAAATTAAAACCAATACTATTAATACAACAGGATGGAATGAATTAAAGACTCGCTCAAAGATAATCAATGGGTCAAAGTGATAAGCCAATGAGATACCAAATAAACCGGCAATAAAAAGAAAAAGCAGAACTAAAAACTTTGTATGCGGGGATAAAATCAATTTTCTTTCTTTTCTTATATGAGAAATTAATGTATCCTCACCTATATCAATCAATGTCCCTAAAGGACAGATAAAACCACAGAAGAATCTACCAAAAATGATTGTCAGTACCAGTAAAAAAAGCGAAAGAAGTGATATATTGATTAAATTGCGTAAGGCAAGGCTGTTAATGAACAATATCAAAGGGTCAATGCGGAAGATAAAATCCTTCGGGTTTTCCGTTAATTTCATAATATAAAGAAAAAAAGCAAAAAAAACTATTTGGATTAGCCGACGGATATTACGATGGACAAAATGCCTTTTCACAAGGATTTATACCACAACTTCTTTTATGATCATCCTCTTGGTATCTATTTCTCCCAATCCAAGTTTGTTTGCAGAAATGAGGTGTTTTACATTATATCCACTGAAGGATTTGCCATACCACCGGGCAAGCCCGACCGTGCAGGAGTCAACCGCAACCGGGTCAACTCCGGCAACCACCGTGTTTAATATTACCGTCTTACCCGGACCACCGGGTCCACCACTTATCAGTGCCCGTGTGGCATCGACGATCGTAAGATGGGGCTTGATTAAAAGAGACAACTCGGCAATTCCATTATCCAAGTCAAGTCGGTGGAGCAAATTGCGGTTTTTGATAAGCCCCATAAGATTCTTTAGTCCAAGACTTACTCCGGTAGCAGAATGGGATTTGGCGGTAGGTAGATTGATAATCTTATCACAGGTAAAAACCTTCCTGGCAACCTCAATTTTCTTTAGCACATTACCATCCGGGATTTCCATGGGAATGAATTCGTCCTTTCGATCAAGCATAATAATCTTTACCCTTTTTGAGTCAATGACTGCCTCACTGATGCGGCTTTTTTTAATGCATAGCTGGGCATTTGCCAGTGGATAATCTACAATCAAGACCTCCTTTGCTCCCGCATCAAGGCATAATTGAACTACCTGTTTTATTATTTCGCTACTGGTAGTTGCTCCGTATTCAGGCTCGGCAGCAAAAGAGAGATTGGGTTTAATCAAGACCCGGTCATTTTGACTGACAAATTTTTTTATCCCGCCAAGTGCATCAATTACCGCCCCAACCAGTAATTTCTTCTCGCCCCGGGCAATACCAATGAGGGGTCCGGTTAAGTCTTCTTTAGCACTGAGGAAGACTTTTGGTAAAAATGTACTCGTGGCAAGGGCAATACTAATTTTAAAAAATTCCCTGCGGGAAATCTCTTTAATAGGCAACCCCCAATTTCCTTACCTTAGGATTCTTCGATTTTATTGCATTCCTTGTATCAATAATCAGTCGGGCATTTTTTGTAATCAGGTCATAGTCTATGTTTGAATGGTCGGTTAGAATAAGAATTGCATCATAATTTTTGATTACCCGTTTGCTTAGTTTAATCGACCTAATCTCTCCATCATTTATTACAACCCGGGGAACATAAGGGTCATGGTATCTTACCCGGGCGACTTTCGGTTTGATTATCTCATATACCCTCAATGCCGGTGAGTGTCTCAAATCAGAGATGTCCTTTTTGAATGCCATCCCGAGCAAAAGAACCTTCGCCTTTTTCGGACATACACCCGATTTACTCAATTCTTCAATTGTTCTGTTTACTACAAAATATGGCATCTCCTCGTTAATGCGTGCCGATAGTTCAATAAAGACAGTGTGAAAATCGTATTCCCGCGCCTTGTAAGAGAGATAATACGGGTCAACAGGAATGCAATGCCCACCAACCCCGGGCCCCGGATAAAAGGGCATAAAGCCAAATGGTTTGGTCTTGGCAGCGTCAATCACCTCCCATATATCAATATTACCCATTCTTTCGCATAACTGGGCAAATTCATTAACCAAGGCAATATTAACATTTCTGAATGTATTCTCAAGCAATTTAGTCATCTCAGCAGCCCGGGCGGAGGAGACAGGATGGATTTTTTCCACAAACTGGCTGTAAAATAATTTTGAAATATTAGTACATTTCTTTGTAATACCCCCAATTACCACCGGGGTATTGGCTACCCCAAATTTCTTATTTCCCGGGTCAATCCTCTCTGGACAGAATGAAAGATAAAAATCCCTTCCCACCTTCAAACCGGTCTCTCGAAGTATTGGCAATACTACTTTTTCCGTAGTCTCAGGAAATGTTGTACTTTTGAGTATAATTAGCTGACCCCTGTGTAAAATTTTCTTTATGCCGATGGTACTATCTATTATCGGCTTTAGGTCAGGTTCCTTGTTAATATTCACCGGAGTCGGAACACAGATGATAATTATGTCACAGGTCTTTAATTTGCGATAATCAACAGTTGCCTGCAATTTCTTACTTTTTATATATTTAGTGAGTTCCAGCGAAGAAACGTCGTCGATATAGGAACTACCCCGATTTATACTCAAGACGCGCTTTTTATCAACATCAACGCCCAAAACCTCAAATCCTGCTTTTAAGACCTCAATGGCAAGGGGGAGGCCAACATAACCGAGCCCAATTATCCCCACCTTTGCCCTTCTATTTTTAATTAAATGCTCAAGCATAACACTCCCTTTTGAATTTCCCCTATTATATCTATTTTAATGATTTAATCAAGCCTATTTAATCCTGATTCCTTCCTAATCAATTGGGAGAGAAAAGTAAAGAGGACTAAGTATTCAATCGGTCATTGATTTTTTAAAGAATGTGGTTATAATATCCTGCTATGGCTGAACCGAAACTGGGTTTAACCAGGATAAATTATAAGCCATCGGTTCCTGAACCACCACCTTCTAAAGAGTTTATGCTCTACATCGGTCCTGTGATGATGACCGTGGCATTGGGGCTGGGAACAAGTGAGGTGATTCTATATCCCCATCTGACTGCAAGATTCGGCGTGGGCTGGCTCGGATTGATGGTCTTGGCCCTCTTCCTGCAGACCATCTGGGCACAGGAACTCGCCCGCTGGACTGTGGTATCCGGTGAACACGCCGCACTGGGGAATGCCCGGATACTCTCATATCCTGGAGCAGTGATCTCAATCAGCCTCTTTATGTTCCTTGCCTTTATGTTACCGGCCTGGGCAACCGCTGCCGCATCCGCGCTGCGGGAATTGTTAAACTGGCCGGTAGATGTTAAATCGGGAACGGTCTTCTGGGCCTATATTACATTCATATTTGTATTTGCGGTAGTATTCTTCTCAAAGGTTGCCCGCAGGTATATTGAATACCTCGCCACCTGGTCAACGGCTATTGCCTGGATAATCCTGATAATCGCCGCAATACTGGCGATAGACTTAAATTCTTTAAACAGAATGTTTTCAAGTATTATCATCTGGAAGATTCCCCGGGACATGGATTGGTGGGTGCTCGGTTCAACAATCGCCTGGGTGGGTGCGGGTCCAACCCTCATCTGGTATACCTACTGGATGCGTGATGCAGGTTGGGGAATGGCAAAATATGTGGAGGCGATTCCCGGCTGGTTTGGAAAGGCATCAAATCCCGCAGGGGTGGGTTTTATACCGCAGCAGAATGGTTCAAATATCCAGCGCCTCAAGACCTGGATAAGGCGTTCCCATTATGTATTATGGATTGGTTATTTCCTGGGCAGTCTCTTTACAATATTCATATTTGTTGGACTTTCCGATTCCATCCTCAGACCCGCGGGGTTGATTCCCAAAGGATTTGATGTAGTAAAACATCAGGCGCAATTCTTTGCCCTCCCCCTTGGCAAATTTGGGACTGTGCTCTTTCTACTAATGGCATGGTTATTATTCTTTAATACCCAGTTGACAACCGCGGAGGCGCTGGTAAGGCAGAATGCAGACATTACCTGGAATTTCTCAGAGCGATTAAGGCGTTATTTTAAGAATGATATAAAGGGTGTCTATTTCCTCTGGTGGTACATATATCTTGCAATCTCTTTTATTATGATCGGTCTGCAATACCTTGTTGAAGGGGCAAATCCCTTTGTCTATGTAACAATTGCTGCCATGCTCTCATTTTTGAGTCTTATCTTCTCTATGTTTGCAACATTTATTGGAACACTTTTTCTATACCAACAGGAGGTAATTATTAAGGTGAAACCGCATATTATCTGGACAATACTTATGGGAATCGGTCTGGCATTACATATATTTGTCATCTTCCGCGCGGTTGGTTATTTTTTTGGATTTTATAAATGAATATTGCTGGACTATTTTCAAACTTAAGCCCATTATCATATCTTTACTCGGATTTATCCAAGAGAGAGCGAGGTTATATTCATTCTCGTACCACCGCTTGCCTTTAAATTTTCCTGTGGGTGTTCAGAAATGGGTGATTTTAATGGTAATCTTTTGTGATGAATTTCTTATGGATTGGCTTGCTACAATTGAGACAACGATAACAAAAAGAGGTTTATTTTAATCTTCCTCCCCCTTTGATGGGGAGGATAAAGGTGGGGGTGAAAAATAAGGCTGCGTCCAAGGATAAAATAATAATAAAGCGATTAAGAAGGAAGATGACTGAAGCTGAGAAAAAGATCTGGGATAGGGTGCGAGATAAACAATTAGGAATAGAATCTGGGAGACAGCAGCCGATAGGAGATTGGGTGGTTGATTCTGTCGGTTTTGAAAAGAAATTAGTTATTGAGATCGATGGGAGGCGAACATTTTGAATCATCACCTTCCCCTCAAGGGTGGGGGATAAAACGATGGAGGTAATTAAAAGAATGAGCGCTTCGCAAATGACGGAAAATGCGGTGTTTCGGAATTTCCGAACAC
>JBDRWI010000032.1:0-25764 GCA_039802265.1 Caldifarciminota bacterium
CATTAAAACCCAAAGACCCCTGGCACAACTGGGTATTCAGTATCAGTCTTAACGGTTATTTTAGCGGACAGCAAAAATACAATTTCAATAATCTATATTCCACATTCTCGGCAAATAAAGTGCTGGAAGAATGGAAAATTCTCAATTACCTGAGTTATTATTACACAAAAAACATTTACAAATTGAACGATACCACAACGATTACCAATGAGTCAAAAAGTTATAATGGCTCAACAAACCTTGTCATCAGTCTGGGTGACCATTTTTCTGCAGGTTATTATCTGTCTTTCTACTCTTCAACCTACGAAAATGTTCTGATAAGCAGTGGCTTTGCACCGGCGGTTGAGTATAACATCTATCCTTACCGAGAATCCTCAACACGAAAATTAACAATCCTTTATGATATTGGATATGTCTATTATGAATATTATGATACAACGATATTCAATAAACTCCAAGAAAAGTTATTCAAAGAAGCGGCGTCAATAGAAACCAACATTATTCAAAAATGGGGCTCAATCAATCTCCGCCTCAAGGGTTCCCATTATTTCCACGATTTCAAAAAAAATCGCCTGACACTGTTTACCGATATCTCCCTTCCCATTGTTAAAGGTTTGTCATTCAAGGTCTATTCCTATGTCTCAATGATTCACGACCAGTTATCGTTGCCTAAGAAAGAATTGACTGAAGAAGAGATCATCCTGCAAAAAAGATTACTTGCCACGCATTATTCTTACTATCTTTCAGTTGGACTTTCTTACACATTCGGCTCAATATACAGCAATATTGTGAATCCCAGATTTTGATTTATGAATTTTTAAATAGTTGCCCTACCTTTTCCGCCTAAGTTCTTATTCGCTGAATGATTGCAGAACTAAACCCCTTATGGTCCATCATTTTTAGGGTATATCAATCATACTCTATCTCATTGCACGGCTGATGAAATTAGTTACAAACCTGGATGTGCTATTTTGATTAAATAATCAGCCATATAATTTGACAGATAAGATTATTTTTGATTAAAACGCCTGTTGACATAACGCTATTTTTGAATAAAATATAAAATGAAAATGAAAATCAAAGTCAAAAATGATGCAACTTTCAAAAAACTGAATGCTTACAAGATAAAAAAAGGACTCAAGTCTTCAGCGAAGAGGACAATAATTATTGATTACTTTCTGAAACATAATCAGCATTTCAGTGTAGAAGAATTATATGACCGGCTTAAGAAAATTTCTCCAAAGATTGGTTACTCTACAGTCTATCGTACATTAAAACTACTTGTGGATTGTGGTATTGCTTCAATCAGACGCTTTGAGAAAAACAAGACAAGTTTTGAGCCAGTTCATAAAAAGGAACATCACGACCACATCATCTGCCTCTCATGTGGCAGAATAATTGAATTCGTCAATCAGGAGATTGAAAAACTCCAGAAGAAAATTGCCAGAAGGTTTTACTTCAGGATGAAAGACCATAAACTTGAAATATATGGTCAGTGTCAAAAATGTAGTAAAAAGAAAGGATTAAATAATGGCTTTAATTGATCTTACACAGATGAAGGCTGGGGAAAAAGGAAGAGTAGTTGAATTAAGTGGCGGAAAGGGCTTTATTGCGCGACTTGAGGCACTGGGTATTGTCCCGGGAGTAGAGATAGTAAAAGTAAGCGAACAGTTTATGCACGGTCCGGTGGTGATTAGAATTGGAAATACCCAGGTAGCAATCGGTTACGGCATGGCGAAGAAGGTAATGGTAAATGTTGAGTATTTAATCAAAAAGATCCTGCTGGTCGGTAATCCGAATGTTGGTAAGAGTGTAATCTTTTCAAGGTTAACCGGCGTTGATGTCATTGCATCCAACTATCCTGGTACAACCGTTGATTATTGTCGCGGTTGCGCCGGACATGGCGAAAAAAGAATTGAAGTAATTGATGTACCCGGGATGTATAGCCTGGAACCCACCACGCCGGCTGAAGAGGTTGCCGTTAAGTTACTCAATAAGGCAATTGAAGAAGGCGATAGCATAATTGTCAATGTTGTTGATGCCACCAATCTTGAAAGAAATCTCAATCTCACACTCCAACTTTTAAAAAAGAATATCCCGATAATCATTGCACTAAATCTGTGGGATGAGGCAAAACATACTGGAATTGAAATTGATGTAAAGAAACTCGAAGAGATACTCGGGGTAAGGGTCATTCCCACGGTTGCCATTACTGGTGAGGGAATAAAAGAACTTGTAAATAGTCTTGATGAGGCAAAAAAAGGGCAGTATAAATTTGATGATAAAAACAGATGGCATGAGGTTGGCAAGATAATTGCCCAGGTTCAGGTCATAAGACATCGGCATCATACTCTGGCTGAGCGGCTTGGCGATTTAACCATCCATCCCTGGACCGGTATTCCCATTTCGGTAATTATTTTATTTCTTATATTCCAGGCTATCAAGTTCATCGGCGAAAATATAATCAATTATCTATGCGACCCATTCTTTCACAATTTGTATAAACCAATAATGCAGGAATTATCAAGAATCATGGGGAGCGGTGGGATTATCCACAATATTATCATCGGAGAACTCATTAATGGCACGATTGATTTCGGACAATCTTTTGGAATATTAACAACTGGTTTGTATGTAGAATTTGCCCAGGTTCTACCCTATGTCCTTGGTTTTTATCTCATCTTGAGTTTTCTTGAAGACTCTGGATATTTACCGAGACTTGCGGTGCTGTTAGATAAACTTCTCCACCTGGTCGGTCTTCATGGTATGGCAATAATCCCGATGCTACTGGGATTAGGATGTAATGTTCCGGGCACTTTAGGTACAAGAATTCTGGAGACAAAAAGGGAGCGATTTATTGCGGCAACCCTTATGGCAATCTGTGTTCCCTGTATGGCGCTTACGGCAATGGTCTTTGGGCTGGTCGGGAGATTTGGCGCAAGGGGTTTATTTCCAGTATTCTTCACCCTCTTTGTTGTCTGGCTTATTGGCGGAACTCTACTGAAAATTATATTTAAAGGGGAAAGCCCGGAAATCTTTACCGAAATACCATCATACCGATTCCCCTATCTTCCTGCATTATTAAAAAAGGTCTGGATGCGATTAAAATGGTTTATCTTTGAGGCAACTCCCTTTGTCCTTTTGGGAGTTTTTATCGCCAATATTTTATATACCACAGGAGTCTTCAAATTGCTTGCGGTTTTCGTAGGGCCGGTTGTAGTCCATTTATTGGGGCTTCCTTCAGAGGCAACGATTGCCCTTTTGCTTGGATTCTTAAGGAAGGATATTGCAGTCGGTATGCTGGTTCCCCTTGAATTGTCTTTAAAACAATTGATTATTGCCTCCACCGTCCTTGCTATGTATTTCCCCTGTGTGGCAACATTTGCAGTATTTATTAAAGAACTGGGAATAATTGATACACTGAAGGCAGCGGGAATAATGCTCTTAACTGCCCTGATTGTTGGGGCAATATTAAATCTTATCCTGTAGAGGATATAATCATCGCTATCGGGTGACAAATGCAACCCTCAAGATATTCAGGGGGATACCCCCTGAAAACCCCCGCTATATAGCAAACCGTCTCTTTGTGCGGAGACCATTTTCATATCATCCTCCCCTGAATATCTTGTGGTTTTTTTTAACTTTAATGAAAAATTTCATTACCATTGTATAGGAATTTTTCAAATTCCTATACAAGAACTTAACTCAGGATGGATATCTAAATCTCAATTCGGAGTAGATGGTTAATGGATTAGGGTTAAGATACTGGTTTTTCATGCTTAAAAAGAAAAAGCATCCCAACCTTAACCCTTAAACTATATGGATCATCTCCAATTTAGTTTGGGATTTTTGCTAAAAAATCCCTCTTTATCTATTCAAGTTGTTAAAAAGGCTTGAAAAATAAAAAGTTTAATAGGGCTATTTTTCCAAAAAGACTAAATCAACATCCTGATTCTTTCAATGTTTTTCGGTACAAAGTGGATAACTCAAAACCAATATGGACCCCTTCACCTTTATCCTCTCCCCGTTTTAGTGGGGAGAGGGCAGGGGTGAGGGGTCCCTTAAAATTTTAGGTTTCAAGCTTTTTATCTCTCAACCTCCCAACTTTTTTGGAGAAGGGCCAACTATTTTACCTAATAAGCGGCAGAATATATCTACCTGCCTTTTACTACTTTTCAATCTTTATATGAAGTTCCCTTAATTGCTCGGGCTCTACTACATCCGGAATATTCTCCAGAAGCCCCTGTGCCTGCGTGGTCTTAGGAAAGGCAATGACATCCCTGATTGATTCGACGCCCGCCAGGAGCATAACAATCCTATCAATACCAGGGGCAATACCGCCGTGTGGTGGGGCACCATAATCAAGGGCTTCAAGCAGAAGCCCAAATTTCTTGGCGGCCGTCTCTTTATCAACACCAAGGATTTCAAAAATTCTTTCCTGCAACTGTCTACTATGATTTCTGATACTCCCTGAAGCGAGTTCATTTCCATTTAAAACAAGGTCATACTGTCTACCTCTGACCTTTAATGGCTCGCTATCCAGATATTTTAAATCTTCGGGCTTTGGCTGGGTAAATGGATGGTGGCAGGGGACCAACTTCCCCCTCTCATCCAATTCAAACAATGGAAAGTCATAGACCCAGAGGAAATAGAATCCCTTTCCCTTAATTTTCAATTCATCCGCAATAAAGTTACGCAGATTACCAAGAAAATAATAGACCTCCTTTCCCCCAGCAGTGGTTAATAAAAGGTCACCGTCGTGAACATCAATTGTCTCAAGCATTGTATAGTCTAAATATTTAGCAAGTGGTCCACTCAGTCCTCTTTCCATCTTTACCCAGTAAATCCCACCAAGACCTTTCATCTTTGCCTGTTCGTTAAACTCATCAAGCCGCTTTCTGGTAATTGCCCTGCCAGATTTTACCACCAGACCGCAGATATTTTCTTTGCCTTTGAAAGGTACAAAATCAGACTTTTCAAAGAAATCCTTCAAATCCATAATCTCCATTCCAAAACTTATGTTGGGTTTATCTGTCCCAAATCGCTTAATTGCTTCTTCATAAGAAAAACGAGGGAATGGCAACTTTAACTCCTGATTTAGTACTGTTTTGAAGATGTGCTGAAACATTCCTTCAATTAAATTATATATATCTTCCTCTACTACAAAAGATACTTCTATGTCAATCTGAGTATGTTCCGGCTGACGGTCGTGCCTCGGGTCTTCATCCCGCATACATCGTGCGATCTGGTAATATCTTTCAAAACCTGCAACCATCAGCAATTGTTTATACATCTGGGGTGATTGAGCAAGGGCATAGAATTTACCAGGGTACAAACGGGAAGGCACAAGATAATCCCTTGCACCTTCGGGCATACTTCTGGTCAAGATTGGTGTCTCAATTTCAATAAAATTCTTGCTATTTAAATATTCTCTAATTGCCGATACCACCTTATGGCGAAAGATAATAAGGTTTTGCATTGTCTGCCTTCTGAGGTCTAAATACCGATACCTTAACCTCAGCTCTTCGCTTGCCTTTACCTCCTCCTCAACAACAAATGGCGGTACCTTGGACTTACTTAGAATAGTAAGTTTTTTGACTTCCAGTTCAATCTCACCGGTAGGAATTTCTAATTTCTTCTGGTTTTCTGGTCTTTCCCGCACTATCCCGGTAGCAGTAATACAATCCTGCAAATTTAAACTTAGACCCTCGGGATTGGTTTTAGGGTCAATTACCAGTTGCAAAATTCCACTGCGGTCCTTCAGGTCAACGAATATTACTCCACCCAGATTTCTAATCTTATAAACCCAACCGTAGACCTGTATCTCCCTTGCGGTGTAGGTTTTATCGATCTGTGTTAAAAAGATCTCTTTAATTTTGCCCCTCTCCTCTTACTAATTTCCTTTCCTCTTTTTCACCCTCAATAACAATCTTTGAGAGGTCAGCAAACCTGAGAAATAATTCATTGATAAAATTGACCAACGCAAGGCGGTTCTCCCGCAGTTTTCTATCCTCACACATCACCAAAACATCATCAAAAAATTTGTCTATGTCCCTGCGCATTCCTAAAAGCAGTTCTAAAATCTTCTTATAATTCTTTTCAGCGAATAGCGGTTCAAGGCTTTTTTGAACTGTCGTACCCTGTTCATAAAGTCTTCGCTCTGCCGGCATTTTGAGTAAAGAATATTCAAAACTACCGATCTGTTTTATACCCTTTAAGATATTTCGCACCCTCTTTTGCCCTATGACCAGTTGCACAAAATCCGGCTTGCCCCGAAGATTCCTTAATGACTCACAGCGCAACCGGGCATCATATGCATTGCCATTGGTATTAAAAATTACCGCCTCAATCTCATCATACCGAAAACCTTTATCCTCCAGATACCTCGTCAACCGCTCCTTAAGGAAATCATAAATGATTTCCTTGTTAAAGTCGATCTTGAATAATCTTAGATGTCTATCCACGAGTGAAAATAGATCGAGGTCAAATTGAAAAGAATCAATAAGATTCATAACTCCATAACCATTGCGTCTGACAGCCAATGGATCATAAGAACCACTTGGCCTCTGACCGCTTAAAAAGGCACCAAGCACATTGTCCAGCTTATCAATAATTGAAAGTACCGCTCCTTCTTTTGTCTGGGGTAGTCTATCATCTGCTGATACCGGAAGATAATGTTCTTTTATTATCTGCGCCACAGATTCCGGTTCACCATTTGCCCTTGCATAATAGTAACCCATTACTCCCTGTAATGAGGTAAATTCCTTCTCCCTTACCATCTGTGAAAGCAAATCTGCCTTACACAACCTTGCTGCCCGGCGTAGCGACTTTAAGTCCAGGTGGTCAAAATCTTTGAAGTAATCACAGACTTCCACCAGTCTCATTGCCTTGTCATATACACTGCCTAGATTCTCCAGCCACACCATTCCCTTTGTCTGCTCTAATAAATCCTCAAGATTGGTTTTTAAATCATTCTCATAATAGAATAGTGCATCCTGTAGTCTTGCCTTCAAAACCTTAACATAGCCGGCAGCAACATTCTTGGAAGCCCGCTTACGGCCATTAAAGACACAGATAAATTTGTTTGTCTCTTTTAGCCAGATAAGATTCCCCAATGCCTTCAAGGTCATCTTTAAAACCTCGTTTGGCAATTTCAAAAACTCCGGGTCAAACTCACCACTTACTGCCTCAGGATATTCTACTGTGCAGTTTATCTCTTGCAGCATTCCATCGTCATAGACTGGTTCAGCCTTCAATAATTTTGCGATATGACTCACCTTTGTCCGGATAAGTTTTAGCCGCTCGTTCGGGTCACAGACTACCCCACCGTGCCTTAAGGCATTCAGATACTCCCTTGGCTTTTCAAGACGAATCGGGTTGAAAGAGAAATGAAAATTTGGCATTGAATAGCGCTCTGCCTCAATCCCGGCATATTTGAATCTCAAAGGTCTTCGGTCAAGCAATGCCACAATCCACCGGATTGGTCGTGGAAATCTTATCCCCGTCTCATTCCAGACCATTGTCTTTGAAAATTCAAGGGATTGTATTATCTTGGGGATTTCATAATACAAAATATCTTCGGTATCCCTTCCGGGCAGTTCTTTACTTGCAACTACATATTCACCTTTCTCGCTCTTTACAATTTTCACATCGGTGATATTCAGATTATTTGAGTTCAAAAAGCCCTGTAGCATTGGAGTAGGATTGTTATCTTTATCAAAGGCAAATTTCTTTGGTGGTCCCTTAATCTCTACCACCTGCGGTTTTTGTTTTTTTGCCACACCTAATATCAAAATGCCAATCCGCCGGGCAGTGTAAATCTTCCTGCTTGAGCGGTAAAAAATCCTTTCGTTTTTGAAAAGATTCTCTACTTTTGTGCACAGGTCATCAGCCGATTTTATAAGAAAGTGTGGTGGAAACTCTTCAAAGCCAATTTCTAAAAGGAAATCAATCATTTTTGAGAATGTTTTGCTATGTAAAGTCTTGCGGCCTGGGAGGCGAGTGCCCTTACCCGGTCAATCATCTTTGCCCTTTCCGAAATACTTATTGCACCGCGTGCCTCAAGGAGGTTAAAGATATGAGAGCACTTGATTGTATAGTCATAACCCGGATAGACAAGCCCCTTATTAAAAAGGTTAACTGCTTCATTTTCAAATTTCGTGAAGATAAGTTGCAACATTTCTGTATCAGCATCCTCAAAGTTATATCTTGAGAATTCCTCTTCATTTTCCCGGTAAATATCTCCCCAGGTAAGTTCTTCATTCCATTTTAACTCAAAGATTGAAGAAATACCCTGAAGATTCATACAGAGGCGCTCAAGCCCGTATGTTATCTCTACGGGAATTACCTTTAAATCAATACCCCCTGCCTGCTGGAAATAAGTAAACTGCGTTATCTCAAGCCCATCAAGCCAGACCTCCCAGCCGATTCCCCAGGCACCGAGGGTAGGTGACTCCCAGTCATCTTCAACAAACCGAATTTCGTGTTCCTTTAACTTAAAACCCATACTCTCAAGAGACTCCAGGTAAATCTGCTGAATATTGTTGGGAGCCGGCTTCATAATTACCTGAA
This sequence comes from Caldifarciminota bacterium, assembly GCA_039802265.1. Classification (GTDB taxonomy): domain Bacteria; phylum Hydrothermota; class Tepidihabitantia; order SM23-42; family JAOAFX01; genus JBDRWI01. The sequence goes on from JBDRWI010000032.1 coordinate 8,572, forward strand.
ATTGATAATACTGCTGGACCCGATTTGGATTCTGTGCATACCTTCCATCCCTTGGTCTTTTGCAAATTTCTAAGTACCCAACATTCCATGTTTTTTCATCAAGAATTCTAAAGAATGTTGCCGGATTGAATGTTCCAGCACCGACTTCAGAGTTATATGGTTCAAAGATCAGACAACCCTTAGACTGCCAGAATTTTTTGAGATGGATAATGAAATTCTCAAAGGTCATTATTTTTTTTATATTCATAGACCTAAATTTTCACTTATCTCCTGCATTCCCGTCAAACAGAGCCTAATAAACTGGTCCAACTCCAAACCGATATTCTTGCACGCGGCAATTTGTTCCCGATTTGCCCCTGCCGCAAACCTCTTCTCTTTAAACCTTCTTATAACAAAATCGGTATCCACTGCCTTCAACTTCCTTTCCGGATGCATCAGGGCTGAGGCAACAATGAGACCGGTCAGGGGGTCAGTGGCAAAGAGTGCCCAGTCAAGTCTTGAGTTGGGGGCTGAATGCCCGGCATGGACCTTAATTGCATAGATTATCTGCGGTGCGAGCCCCTTCTTCTGTAAAATTTCTGCACTTACGAGTCCATGCCGTGATGGCTCATTGACTGTCTCCTCATAATCAATATCATGCAGGAGACCAGCCAATCCCCAGATCTCTTCGTCTTCACCAAAATGCTGGGCAAGTTTCCTCAGGCAGGCCTCCGCAGCCAGGCAGTGTTTATAAAGATTTCTATTCTTCAATCTTTCTTGAAGTAAGGATAGTGCTTCTTCACGGTTCATAGTAATATATTATCCATATTTTTTAAAAAAAGTCAACGACCAAAATAGCTGAGCACTCCTCACTTTTTCTCACTTGATATATCGGAATCCGAAAGTTTCTCTCAAAAACTGTCTCATAGACTAAATATTCACATTCTTGCAACTCGAATTAAAAAGAATTCATAGATTCACTAACCGAAACCATTGGTATTAGAATTTATGTCTTGTCAAATCTCAAATTATAGATATAATGTAATCGTATATTGGGTTGAATTTCGCTACGATGACCAATAAAGTTAGAGTTTTGGTAAAATGTTAAATAATGAACGATATAGGGCGGTGCTTTAAAGTTCAATTGTGAATTTAAAAAATGCAATAGCAGCATCCTGATCTTCATCAGGAAAAGTTTAATATGGTGCATAAAAATTTAGTCAGATTTTTTGCTTTCGGTATGAAAGCAAAATAGAGCAGTGAGGGCAAAAGTCCCTCGCCTTTACCCTCTTCCATGGGGGAAGAGGGTTTGATTTATTCAAGGGAGGTATTATGAGGTGGTTGACTCTGTTAATATCAACCGCAATGGTCTATGCGGTTGATATCCATTCACACGGTTCGACTGTGCCATTTGCACCTCTACCTGATGAGAACCCAACGATTATTTCCTTCTCCAATGGCATTGTATTTGATACCCGTGATGGTGAGCCGGTTCTCCCGGCAAGGCTAAAAATAGAATCTTACCCGGATAAAGGCTATTATTTGATTCAGATGGTTGGGCCTGTCTATTCATATTATCTTGACGAATTAAAGGAACTCGGAATTGATATTATCGGTTATATCCCTAAATATACACTCATCGGCTATGCCAATCAGACACAGATTGAACTTGCCAGGAACAAATCTTTTGTCCGCTGGACCGGAATATTCCAGCCCGCTTATAAAATTCAGTCTGAATTGTTAAATTGTAATGGAACTGCTCGGATAACAATCCAATTATTCCCGGATGAAGATGCCTATTCTATTGCCAATAATATTCAATCACTGGGTTTTGATGTGGTTGAAATAATAGACCATAATCTATGCAAGACCATTGATGCAATCATAGACTTAACCCGAATTCATGAGATCGCAAGGATTACCGGTGTCCAGTGGATTCAACTCTGGTCAGAACCTGCACACTGCAATAATAATTGTCAATGGGTAACCCAGACCGGCTGGCGTGCTACTGTGCCATCTGACCCTGGGGCAAGGAGAATCTGGTATGAGGGGTTAAGGGGCTCAGGGATAATTCTCAGTACAACCGATACCGGTATCCACACCTCCCATTACCAGTTCTATGATGCAGCATATCCAATAACTGCCCCGGGGATATTTCCCAATCACCGTAAGATCATTGCCTATAAGCTCTATTCTGGTGCTGCATTTGGTGATGTCAGTGCCGGTTACTGGCACGGTACCCATGTCAACTGCACAGTTGGGGGTAATGATACAACCCTGGGTACAAGTGTCTACGACGGTATGGCAAAGGAGGCACGAATATACTTTGTTGATATTGGTAATGCCTCGGGTGGACTTGTTTTATCAACTAATCTTACTGCGGTATGGGACACGGTATATCTCGGTCGTGGCCTGGGCTTTAATATTTTACAGCATTCTGGTTCCTGGGGCTGGCTTAATTCCAATGGAACCTATCTGACCCAGGATGCGACAACCGATGCCTATTGTTATGCCCATCCGGATTTTTTGAATATCATAGCGGCAGGGAATGAATATAACCCGAGGACACTTCGTAACCCGGGAATTGCCAAGAATGTTCTGACTGTCGGAGCAACCCTAAATAGCACAAGTTCAAACCAGATTGCCTCTTTCTCAAGTCGCGGTTATACCCTGGATAGGAGAATAAAACCGAATGTGATGGCACCCGGGGATGGAGCAAGTCTCTGGGCTGGACTGATGTCTGCCCAGGGTGGAACGACAAATTCATACTGGGGTATGTCCGGAACAAGTATGGCAACACCAGCGGTGAATGGCTCCATTGGTCTGATAAGACAATATCTACTTGCGGGCTTCTATCCTACTGGTGCAGCGAACCCTTCAGATTCAATTAAATATCAGAGTTCTGCCCTGTTGCGGGCAATGGCAATCGTCTCCTGCGACCCCAATATCGGCAGTTATGTGGTTCCCGATTCTAATATTGGCTGGGGAAGGATTGACCTGGATAGTGTATTATACTTTGCCAGTGATACAAGGCATTTGATTATAAAGGATGATACAATCGGCGTGGGGACTGGCGAATCGATAACTGATTCGTTTGTGGTTCTTTCCTCTTCAAGTCCTTTACGCATTGCTGTTGCCTGGACCGATACCGCGGCAGCAGCCAATGCCAATCCAACCCTTGTAAATGACATAAATGTCACCCTTACCGCCCCCAATGGAACTTATTACCGTGGCAATATCTATTCCGGCGGGCAATCTGCTGCCAACCCTACAAACTGGGATAATCGTAATGTTGAAGAATGTTTCAGGGTGAATAGCCCGGCAACCGGTGTCTGGAAATTGACAATCGCGGGCCAAAATATTCCCAATGCGCCAATGGGCTTTGCCTATGCTATAACCGGTAATATCGGATTTGTGGGAATAGAAGAAAATGAGGGTGCTTGCACTCAGACAAAAGATGACTTCAGTTTCAGCACGATTACCAGGGGATTTTTGAATCTGAGTATTAACATAAGTACACCAAGGGAAGTGAATATAAATGTTTATAATCTAAGTGGAAGGCTGGTTATGAAATTACTGGATGGCAGGTTACCTGCTGGAAAGACCGAAGTCAAAAGACCATTATCATTACCGACAGGGATTTACTTTATTGAAATAAAAACAGAAGACCGGGTAAGATACGGCAAGATCATTGTGCTTGATTGATAAGGATACAAATATGGGGCACACAAAATTGTGTGCCCCTTTTTATTTTTTGTAGCAGCTATAATCGGACTATCTTCCGACTATATCCTTTAAGAATTTTTCTATCTTCTCCTTCGGGATTTTCTGCTGCGTTCCGGTTGACATATCCCTTACGGTATAGACACCTTCACTATCTTCATCATCGCCATAAATTATTACAAAATCTGCCCGATTACGATTTGCCGCCTTTAATTGTCTTTTGATTGAAGCACAGGGGTCGACTGGAATTACAATCTGTCCCCAATCAAGAATCTTTTTTCTTATGTTCACAAATTCATTTAAATATTTCTCACCCATTATTGCAATAGAAAATACCCGATTCTTCTCGATCTCAGGTAGATTTTCCGGAATTGCTAAAAGTGTCCTTTCCACACCCATCGCCCAGCCAACGCAGGAAAGGTCATCTCCGCCGAGTTCTTTCATTAACAGGTCATACCTGCCACCGGCAATGATTGTATCTTGCGCACCGAGTTCTTTTAACTTGAACTCAAATACCGTTTTCGTATAATAATCAAGTCCGCGCACAAGTCTTTTATTTTCTTGATATTTAATGTCCAGTTTATCTAAAAACTCTTTCACCTTTTGATAATGGATACTGCACTCGGGACATAAATTATCGGTAATCTTTGGCGTATCCTGATAGAATTGCTGACAGATATCATTTTTACAGTCAAATATCCTCAAAAAGTTTTTTTCAAATCTTTTTCGACAATCCGGGCAGAGATTATCCAACTTCGGCATGATAAATTCACGCAACCTATTCTTATAGCTCGCTCGGCATATCGGACATCCTATTGAATTTACTTCAATAAAGAATTCTCTTAATCCGATTGAATTCAAAAATCTACTGGCCAGGTCAATCACTTCGGCATCATAAAACGGCGCTGACTCTCCAAGCAGTTCTATACCAATCTGGAGAAACTCACGATACCTTCCCTTCTGGGGTCTCTCTTTCCGAAACATCTGTCCAATATATAAGAGCCGTGCCGGAACATTGATTTTATTCTCAATTACTGCCCTTAATACCGCGGCCGTGCCTTCCGGTCTTAAGACAAAAACTTTTCCATTATGTTCAAATGTATACATCTCCTTTTCTACAATATCAGTATATTCACCGATAGACCGCACAAAGAGTTCAATGGATTCAAATGTTGGAGTCTTTATTTCAATGAATCCATTTTTTTTAAAAAAATTGCGTGCCCAATGATTTATTACTTCAATTCTTTCAAGCTCTATACCCCAGATATCCCTTGTTCCCCTGGGTCGTTGATACATCATACCTTTTGGGTTAACGAATAGATTATAAAAACACTAACCAAACCGATTGTGCCCCATATCATATCCAGAACTTCAAATTCGCGACCGGGAATGAAGAGTTGCTGGACCTCGGCGGCAATAACGACAAGAATTCCAAAGAGAAAATAGAATGTGCCGGTAATCAGTCTTATGGAGAATACCCCATAGACAAAAAACAAAAGGAAGTGATATAATTTATCTATTGGTAATTCCTTAATCTTCGGAGATTCTAAACCGGGTAACCCAGTTAAGACGAATATGACTATTGTCCAGATAATCAAAAGAAGGATATTAACGCTCTTTTTCATTTAAATCTTTCTCAATACGGACCATATTCATCTTCACCCTCATAAGGCTCAAAGAGTTCTTTCTCTGCACCGCAATCAGGACAACCCCAGGAATCGGGTAGTTCTTCAAATAAAACACCAGGAACGATGCCCGATTCCGGGTCACCAATTTCAGGATTATAAATATAACCACAGATTGCACATCGCCATTTTTGCATTTTATTACTCCTTTAGCAGATAACAGACCTCTAAGACAAGATTGATAAGAATGTCCATTTTTGCCTTCAATTCCTCATCACTTACAAATTTTGTAAATTCCTCTCCCCTACCGACAACATCCGAGACCAGTAGGAAAGAAGCCGTTTCAAGACCACTCCGGTTGGCAAGATAGTAAATCAAGCTTGTTTCCATCTCTACAGCAAGGATTCCCTTTTTCCTGAGTTTCGGAACATATTCCGGGTCTGGATTATAAAAGACATCAACGCTTGCAATACCACCGAAGATTAGTTTTAAGCCCATTTTACGACTAACCTCATCGGCGGTCTTTAAGATTTCAAATGTGGCATACGGTGCCAATGGCTCACCATTTAAATAAGAGCGGGTCGTTCCATCATAGGGAGCAGCAGTAATTGCCCCGATGAGATCAAGGGCATTTATCTCTTCTGCAATACCACCGCAGGTTCCAATCCGGATTATTCTCTTTACACCGAGTTGAATTAATTCTTCCAAGACAATCGCTGCCGATGGACAACCCATGCCCGTTGTCTGAACAGATATTCTCTTTCCCTTATAAGTTCCAGTGAAGCCCAAAAGTCCCCGGTTTTTGTTTACCAATCTGGTATCCTTTAGGATTTCATTTATTCTTTCTGCCCGTCCCGGGTCGCCCACGACCAATACAGTGTCTGCATAGTCCCCTTTATTTGCCCTTAGGTGTATAGGCATTTAACCTCCTTTTAAACTCAAAAATAAAGAATTCAATCCATTTGCCATATCTTTTGCCATTTTGGTTTGTGAAAACTACAAAGGGTTCTTCTTTTGTAGACTATCATTTTTAATAACAGGCTGGTTATTTGAGAGCAAATTCAGCAATGAATCACGGGTCTGCTCAAAGAATTTCAGATATTCCTTTTTCACGGACGGCGCCCTCGGAAGTTTCACGGTTAAAGGATTGATGGGAACGCCATCCTTATGTAATTCAAAGTGTAAATGAGGTCCCGTAGATAATCCAGTAGAACCAACATAGCCAATGAGTTCGCCCATCTTCACATGCTTTCCCTGATATAATCCTTTGGCAAATCTTGAAAGATGTCCATATCGTGTTTTATAGTTGTTTTTGTGTTTTATTTCTACAAGATTACCGTAACCTCCCTTCCATCCTTTAAAGGTAACAACCCCATCACCAATTGAAGAAACCGGTGTACCCATGGGAGCTGAATAGTCAAGTCCATGATGGGGGCGCCAGATTTTTAATATTGGATGGAATCTCCTCTTTGAAAAATAAGAACTTATATGTGAATATTTTAAAGGAGATTTCAAGAGTGCCTTTCTTAAAGACTCACCCGATTTGTTGTAGAAATCATCATACCCAGTTGGGTCCTTGTAGTAGATACCACAGTAATCTCCAAAGGTTGATTTATAACGAACAAAACTTATATTTCTGTAGCCTAAAAATTGAGAATCCGCAAACCATTTTTCCACAAAGACATAAAAAGAGTCGCCTTGGCGGGTATCGGTTGCAAAATCAATCTCCCAGGCAAATATGTCAGCAAACTTATAGACCAATTCTGGAGTTTCGCCCATTTTAAGCATACTCTCATAAAGGGTTGATTGAATATTTCCGGCAATAATATAAAAAGATTTTTCAATATACGGATATTTCATTGACAGCACCCATTTAGAATTTTCATTGGTAATGTAATAGACAAGCGTTGGTTTCTGGTAATAAGTAAGCTTTTCAAAATTATCATCTTTTTTTAGGATTATAATTGAATCACCGGGCAGGCACCGGCGAAATGGAAAGTCAAATTTATGCAGAAATTCTATTATTGAATTTGCGAAGTTTTTATCATTGAACATATTGATAAGGAGTTCTTCAAATGTTTCACCCTTTTTTAATATCTGTTTTATCTCGGTATAAATTGGTTCCTTTTCCGGCTTAATTTGGGTTTTTTTCTTGCAGGTAAGGGTAGATATCAATATTATTAGCAAGAATATACAAAATTTATTTAGCCCTCTCATCCGCCAGGTCCCTTATCCAGTTGTCAATTATCCTATTGCAGCGAGCAAAGGAAAAGCCCTGTAATTTTATTCTATTTTCACCGAATAAAAAATTGAGGATATTCTGGATATCAGAAAAACCCCAGAGGTCAAATTCAACCTGAAGAAAGCGCTTCTTAAAAAGAGTGGTAATATTTGAGGCACAGCGCAATTTTTTTAATATTTTCTTCAAATCCCTGCTGTTTAATCGAGTAGTAATCCCGATGTGCAGATGGGCGAAATTCTTGATAAGATTCCAGTTAATCTCAGGTATAATGGAAAATAGACCCCGCCGGTTTCCTTGATGTAAGAGTAATCGTGATAACCTTACCTCATCCTCCCTGCTTGGTTCTGAGATTATAGTATTAATATTTTTAAAATTAAAATTGTTTTCAAATAACTGCAAAACTACCCTCCATTCTTCCTTTGACAAATCATAACCAGGTGTAACATTATATTCACCAACCTTGTAGATTTCTACATACTTGACATTGGGAGTCCGGTTCAATAATCTATAGCACTCCTTCAGGTTTTGGGCATAAAACAGTAATACCTTATTGGGCATAACCCCGGATGGAATTGTGATGTTTTCAATTACCTCTTCGGCAAGCGGTATTGCCCTGTTAAATTCAATCTCACCTGAAGAATCAATGAAGGCGCATCCCCTGAACCATTTTCCACCTGCAATCGCCGGGATGAAACACTTGACTCCATAACGAGATATCAAGCCTTCATCCTCAAAATTCTTGACTCGCAAAAGAATTTCCTCTTTTGTAATTAAAAATTTATTTATAATCTCACTTATCGGAATATATCCCTGAGCCTCCAAATGCCGCAGTAATTTCAGGTCAATCGGGTCAATAATCATAGAGTGATTATATCTAAATTGGGCGTGGAGTCAATAATAGATAAGGTCAATAAACTTTCTCAACAGAAGAATACGAGTTAAAAGAACTCCTTTAGCAGTTCATCAATTATATTATCCGATTTTATGCCCTCTGCCTCGGCAGTGAAATTTGTAATTATTCGATGTCTTAAGACCGGATGTGCCACATATCTAACATCTTCACTATTGGGTGAAAATCTACCATCTAAGGCTGCCTTTGCCTTTGCGCCCAGGATTAAATACTGGGAAGCCCTTGGTCCTGCACCCCAGGCAACATATCTTTTTATGATATCAGGAGCACCTTTAGTATCCGGTCTGGTCTGGCTGGTTAGTCTTACCGATTTTTCTATTATTTCGTCAGCGACCGGCATACGCCGTATGGTCTTCTGCAGTTCCAGAAACTCCTCTGCTCCAATTACCTTTTCCAATTCTGCCTCATAGGCTGAGGTGGTGGTTTTGACGATTTCTATCTCCTCGGTAATACTGGGATAGGTGATATTTATTGTGAACATAAATCGGTCAAGTTGTGCCTCGGGTAATGGATATGTACCTTCCTGTTCAATTGGATTCTGAGTTGCCAGGACAAAGAACGGTCGTGGCAAGGGATAGGTCTCTCCCGCATAGGTAATCTTATACTCCTGCATCGCCTGCAATAAGGCAGACTGAGTCTTGGGTGGTGCGCGGTTTATCTCATCAGCAAGGATTACATTGGCGAAGATTGGTCCTTTTACAAACCTGAAATTTCTCTTACCGGTTGAGAGGTCTTCTTCTATTACCTCAGTGCCAGTAATATCTGATGGCATCAGATCGGGTGTGAATTGAATGCGCTTAAATTCAAGGTCTACAATACTTGCAATTGTATTAACCAGCATCGTCTTGGCAAGCCCGGGGACCCCAATAATCAGTGAATGCCCGTTGCAGAATAGTGATATGAGAACCTGCTCTATGACCTGATTCTGGCCAATTATTAACTTAGCGATCTCACTCGTTATCCGTTTGTAAGCCTCACCTAAAAACTGAATCCTTTCAACATCATCCCTTTTTTTCATAACTATTAGAGTTCAACATAAATAAAGAAATTGTGGATAAGTATTCATAAATTTGTTTACCGTCCATCAAAATTTACTGAAATTTCAAGATATTTACGGTTATCCACAGGTTATCCATAGTTATCCACAATCGGTACCTTCTTATCATAGAGGTCCTTGCGCCTTGCCTCAAGGAGTTCTTCTTCCTCGCCCCTGAATTTTGCAGCAGTCTGGATATTCGTCTTTTTCTTTATATTTATTAATGGATTTATGTAAGAATGCCAGTTAAGGTCCCGGGGAAGGTGGTGGTCTACTATTATATTTTTAACTTCCGTTTCGCTAATTATCTTTTTGATGTTTTCAATTGCCCGGTCAATATCCAATTTCTTATAGTACGTCCCAAGTAGATATGTTGGTGGTCCATCAATGATTAGAATCTGTGGCTTATTTCTTATGATAAAATCCACTGCCTCCTTATTTAAAGGTCCTTGAACATCGGAACTGAAGATAAATCCTGTGTCCTCCTCAATGTGAACAAGGACTACATATCCCAGTCGGTCGGAAACTCCATGATATACTGGTGGGGAGAATGTTATCTTCGTCTTACCAAGATTTATGCTATTGCCATCAGCAAAATTTATGGTTCGGGGATAACCCTCAATCTTTTCAAGGAAGTAAGCGGCGCGGCTCTTTTGACTCTCATTTATAAACTCACGAGGATGTTTTATGAAAAGGTCTTTTTTCGCATAAATTTCTGGCTCATCAGGATTGTGATGGTCATAATGGTAATGGGTAACAATGACGATGTCCGAAACAAGAACCCATTTTTTTATTTCCTCCCACATTCTTCTTAAACGGTCAAGTTCAATTTTGTGCGGAGGCAGGGAATATCGGTCTGGAGAAACCCTTACACCGGGGTCAATAAATATCCTCACATCCTTGGTCTCAACATAGGTAGCCATACTTCGGGCACCCAAGGAATCAAACGCAACCGGCAGAATCTTCATAATCCTTGATGATTTTAAGCCGACGCCGGTGCCGGCCACCCTCAAACTTCGTCCTAAGAAAGGTCTCGATGATTGGTCTCCACTGTTTTTTTGATTTAATAGTCATTGCCGGCAAGACCAGAATATTTGCATCATTATGGGCACGCGCGTAATAAGCGAGCTCTTTATCGGTACAGATTGCTGCCCTAACGCCCCTTACCTTATTTGCTGCAATTGCCATACCCTGACCGCTGAAACAGGAGACGATTCCATATTTGATTCTTCTATTTTTTACTGCCTTTGCCACCTGCAGGGCAATACTTGGATAGTCCACTGGCTCGGTATTATTCGTCCCAAAATCTACAACCTTGTTGCCTTTTTTCTCTAAGAATTCCTTAATCGCTGATTTCAATTCAAATCCCCGATGGTCTGCACCGATGCCAAGTTTCATTTAACTAACCCTTGTCAACCAGTTGTGTTTGTCTTCTACCCTTCCCTCAATAACATCAAAAAAGTATTTTTGAATCTTAAGTGTAATCGGACCAGCTCGACCATCACCAATAGTAATCTTATCAATTGACCTTATCGGTGTTACCTCAGCCGCTGACCCGGTAAAGAACACCTCATCAGAGAGGTATAAAAATTCCCGATTGAGCATCTCCTGAACCAGTGGAATACCAAGGTCTTTGCAGATCGTTATTACGGTATCTCTGGTAATACCCGGTAAAATGCAGGCATGAAGCGGCGGGGTATAAACGACGCCATTCTTGATAGCAAAGATATTTTCGCCCGAACCTTCGCTCACATAACCGGTGTTGTCAAGGGCAATCCCCTCAACAAAGCCATAGACAATCGCCTCCATTTTAATCAACTGGGAGTTCATATAATTAGCGCTGCACTTTGCCATTGCTGGAAATGTGTTTGGAGCCATCCGATTCCAGGAGGAAATCATTACATCAATTCCCTTTTCCAGGGCATCTGCACCTAAGTATTTACCCCATTGCAATGTGGCAATTGCCACACAGACCGGACAGGGAAATGGATTGACACCCAGTTCATTATAGCCGCGATAAACAATCGGCCGGACATAGGCCGATTTCAACTTATTTTTCTTAATCAGTTCAATGATTGCATTATTTATCTCCTCTTTGGTAAAGGGGATTTCCATTCGATAAATCTTTGCTGAGTTGAAGAGTCTTTCGGTGTGTTCCTTCAATCGGAAAAGAAAGGAACCACGCTGGGTTTCATAGCATCTTAAACCTTCAAAGACGCCTGTTCCATAATGAATTACATGGGATAATATATGAATCTTTGCATCATCCCAATTTATAAACTTTCCATCCATCCAGATATATTCGGATTTGGGCATTGCCATATTTTGCCTCCTTTTAATTAAGTGGCAATTTTTTAAACTATATTTAATTTAACGCAAAAGTCAACAATAATCTTTTAAACAAGTAATCGGCTGTATAATTTTTTATATTCACTGGCGGAACGATTCCAGGAAAAGTCATATTTCATACAATTTTCTGATAGAGTCTCAAAGAGTGCAGAATTGCAATATATCTCGTAAGCGGTCTTTAGTGTAGCAAAGAGCGCATCCCGTGAATATACCTCAAAGAGGAAGCCATTTCCCGAAAAATCCTGGGGATTGAACTGAAAGACTGTGTCTGCAAGCCCCCCCGTTTTGTGGACAATTGGAACCGTTCCATATCTCAAACTTATCATCTGTCCCAGTCCGCAGGGCTCGTATCTTGATGGCATCAGAAAGAAATCGCTCCCTGCATAAATCCGATGTGCCAGGGTCTCGTCAAATTTGATATTCACCATAACCCGATTGGGGTATGAACGCTCAAATGTCTTTAACTTCTGCGAATATTCTTCATCACCAAAACCTAAAAATATAAAATTGTAATTCAGGGTGATGATATCATCAAGAACTTTAATCAATATATCAAAACCCTTCTGCCCGGCAATCCGGGATACCATTCCTAATAAGGGCCTTTTGTAGTCAAGAAGGCATTCATTGGTTATGCCTATTTTGTTTACCTGCTTACCCTTATAGTCATTGTAGCATTGATAAATTAGATTGTCCCTTTGCGGATTCCAGACTTCATAATCAATGCCATTTAAGATTCCGGTAAGTTTATTTTTCTCCTTTCTTAAAACGCCATCCAGCCCAAAGCCATATTCCTGACTTTGTATCTCATTGGCATAGGTTGGAGAAACAGTCGTGACTGCATCGCTATATAATATCCCCGCCTTGAGTAGATTTATTCCACCATAGTATTCAATGCCTTCGGGAGTAAAATATTCAGGTTCTATACCAAGTATATTGAATTTTTCCGAACCAAACCTTCCCTGATAACCGAGATTATGAATGGTGAAGACAGTCTTTATTTTCAATCCCGCACGTCGGATATAAAGGGGCAATAATCCGGTCTGCCAGTCGTGGCAATGGACAATGTCGGGTTTCAAAATCTCAACTAATTTTAATGCACCCTTACAGAAAAGGGTGAAGCGTTCACAGTTATCAGGGTAATCACCAGTTGGTGTGCCATAGAGTCCAGACCGGTCAAAAAAATCTGGATAGTCAATAAAGTATGCATTATCTTTTTTATAGAATTTTATCTCTTTTTCCCCGGCGATATCAATTTCGGTCTTCAGTATTTCCTCACCCTCAATCCCTCTGTACCTGGGTAATATAATGGCAGTAGAAAGACCGAGTTTTTCAAGATACTTGGGCAATGTACCGACAACATCAGCAAGACCACCAGTCTTGGCATAAGGAACCGCCTCTGATGCCACAAAGGCAATCTTCATAAGATTTTCACATCACATTCTTCAGATATGCCGCAGACTCTTCAGGGGCAGTGGGGTTTATGTAAAACCCAGTTCCCCATTCAAAACCAGCAATCCTGGTGAGGACCGGGATTATTTCAATGTGATAGTGATAGAATTCTATCCCCTTTAAGGTAATTGGGGTCGTATGGATAACAAAGTTATAAGGTGGTATATTCAGCGCCTTTTTCAATCTTATCAGGCAGTCCTTTAATATATTTGCGAGGTCTTTCAATTCATTATCCGGGGTATCTTCAAAATTAGAGATATGATTGCGCGGTATTATCCAGATTTCAAACGGAAACCGTGGCGCAAACGGACAGACTGCAATGAATGTATTATTCTCATTAACAAGCCTCTTTGTTGTCTTTGTCTCCTGGGCAATGATGTCGCAGAAGATACATCGGTCACGGTATTCAAAATATCTCTTTGCGCCGTCCATCTCCTCTATGACCCTTTTGGGAATGACCGGGGTGGCAATCAACTGGGAATGGCTATGTTCTAATGAGGCTCCGGCAACAACACCAAAATTCTTGAAGATCATAACATAGCGGAGCCTGGGGTCTTTTTTCAGGTCAGCAATTCTCAGTTTATAGGTTAAGACAAGATTGTAGAATTGCTCAGCATTGAGGTCGGCAAGGTCTAATTTGTGGTCGGGTGTTTCAATTATTACCTCATGGGCACCAATCCCGTTCATTTTGTCATATATTCCTTCGCCCCGACGATTCAAGTCACCTTCAATACGGAGTGCAGGAAACTTGTTGGGTATGACCCTTAAAGTCCAGCCTGGAGAATTGGGTGGTGAATTTTCGCGCAGGGCATATATCTCAGGCGGTGTGGCACCTTCATTCCCCGGACAGAAGGGACACTCCTGGGGGTTGATGTGCTTCTCCTCGGGCGCAAATTTAAAATCCTTGGGTCTCTTTGCCCTTTCTGTGGAGATAATCACCCAGCGGCCTACTACCGGGTCTTTTCTAAGTTCGGGCATTATACTATTTTAGGTCAGCAGGAACTTCGGGAGCTTTTTCGGATTCAATCTTTTCTTCTTTCTTTTCTTCCTCTGGTTTTTCCTCGGGGAGCATTATTCTGATATTTGCCTCCTGCCTTATTTTCGCCAAGAATTCATCGGCAACCTTTCGCTGTTTTTCTCTTCTGAGATTCATCTCAATTGCCTGCTTCACCTCTTCAAATGGGCGATATGTCGGTGGTGTATGCTCGGTAACAGTGATAATTGTCCAGTTAGAGTCACCAACCAGAAAAACCGGACTCAATTCATTTGGTTTCAGACGGAATGCCACATCTTCAAACTCCTTGGGTCTTATTCCTCTCTTCAAAAGCCCGACATCGCCATTTCTTGACTTTGTTCCGGCAATGGAATATTCCTTAACCAGGGAGTCAAATTTTGCAAAATCCGTAATCTTGACCTTTTTAGGAAAGATTGGTAGGAGACACGACCTCTTTCCATATAATTTTACGAGTTCCTGCCTTATCCTAATAGCCTCTTCTCTGGTTTTAACTACAATCTCCTTGGCACGAACGGTCTCAGGAATCTTCATATCCTCTTTATGTTCTTTGTAGTAATTTTCGACTTCGTTGGAATCAACAACAACGGTCTCAACTACAATCTTTGTGTATAGTGCCTGTTCCAGTGCCCTCTTCCTTGCCTCCTGAAATCTTGAAATGTATCCGTCATTCAAAAAATATTTATTCTTCTCCGCCCATTCCAACTTCAAATCCTCCTCTATCATCGTATTTAGTATCTTCTCAAATTCCTCGGGAATGCTTAAATCTACCTGTCCAAATCTCGGCTGGGTCTTATTCCTTTTTTCAACATCACCAAGGGTAACTACCCGTCCATTTACCCGGGCAACAATCTTTTCCTTTGGTGCTGAAATTGAATCATAGGTCAAACTATCCTTATAAATCTCTACCTTTGCCTTTCCCTTCAGATTTTTTATTAACTCATTTTCAATCTTCTGGACCTTTTCTGCCTGTGCTCCGGCTTCAACCTGGGTCTTTACCTCTTCATAGGTTCGGTAACGCTCGGGCTTATGTTCGGTAACCAAAAATATCCCATATTTATTGTCAAATCTTACGATTTCAGTAAGGCTATTAACCTTTGCCTTAAATAGAACTTCCTCTACCTCTTTAGGCTTGGAGCCGCGATATACAATACCCATATTGCCACCCGAGGATTTAGTCGATGCAGTTGAATAGAGTTTTGCCAGGGTATCAAAACTTGTAAGGTCTTTTTTCAGTGAATCGTATATGAAATTCGCCAGGCTGTCAGATTCAACGATGATTTCCTTTCCCTTTATCTCTTCCTGGAGTTTATAACTCTCTTTATTTCGCTTATAATAATCACGCATCTCTTTTTCGGTCGGTTTTGCCCGGGCAACTACATCTGTAGTCCGCACCTCCTCTAAAAGGCCGGCTCTGCGGTGCTGACTTATTGATTCTTTATAGACATCCATTTCATAAACTTTATATTTTAATGCATTTGTATATAAAAGTCTTTCTAAAATCATCTGGTCAAGAACTGAACGCTCGTCCTTTTTTCCAAATGGCGATGCCTTTGCCATCTTCTCGTCCAGTTCAAGCCTGGTGATATTATATCCATCAACCGTCGCAACTGTATCTTGATAGTTCTTCTTGAAGCAGCGTTCTACTCCGGTTAAGGCAAAAGAATCAAGGGGTGATTTTCTGAACCGGGTTGCTACAATTTCATATTGTTTTGCAGCATTTAAGTAGTCTTCGTTCATTTCCAGAATCAGCCCCATTCGATAATGCACCCATCCGTCCTTTTGAGGATATTCGTTTAAGATGCTTTTATACATTTTTTCAGCCCTATCATAATCTGATAACTTGTCAAAATACAA
Organism: Caldifarciminota bacterium; assembly: GCA_039802265.1. Classification (GTDB taxonomy): domain Bacteria; phylum Hydrothermota; class Tepidihabitantia; order SM23-42; family JAOAFX01; genus JBDRWI01. The sequence continues at coordinate 24,754 of JBDRWI010000032.1, forward strand.
GTCCCCGAGTTCAACCTTCCATTCGTATCCCTTTGTCTTTGCAATCATTTCCTCACAATAATTTTTTGCTGCCTCATAATTTTCTTCCATTAAGAGATTTATATAATCCTGGGGTACACTCCACAAAATTAAGGCAAATGTTAAAATCATAATGCCTCCTTTCTGGCAAACATTATATTTAAAAAATGAAAAAAGTCAATTATCAATTACAGAAGCAATAAATTTATTACTTGACGATTTCAAAAATCTTAATATAATATTATTGTGTAACAAGTAGGTTAAAATGTTTAAGAATACCGCCGTTTTACTAATGGCAGTATTTATTTTGTTTAACTGCGACAAGAAAGAACATAAAGCAGTGCCGGGAGGTGAAGTCAGAATCGCCTGGACCGGTGGTTTGATAGGTGCTGATCCACAAAAGGATTGGGGTTGTGCTGGAGCAATGAAGATTATAAGGTGGATTTATTCGCCGTTATATTCTGCTGATAATCCAGAATTAGGTGTAGCCAAAAGTTTTTCTCATTCACCAGATTATACAGAATGGGAATTTGTATTAAAGAAGGATTGCTGTTTTCATAATGACCCATGTTTTGATTATAACCCCCGTCGGGTGAGCGCTTATGATGTGAAATATACATACGATTTTATGAAAAATCCAAACCCTGCATTAGAATTAGAACCGGTTAATAGAATAAAAGAAATAATCGTCATTGATTCATTCCGGATAAAATTTATTCTTAAAGAGTCCGATAAAAACTTTGTCCGGCGCCTTGACAATGAGATGGTCTATATTACCCCATCAGAAGCCAGGGAAAGATATAAAGATAATTTTTGTTTCCATCCGGTTGGGTCAGGTCCATTCTGTTTTGAATTCTGGAATGAAAAAGAGCTCACTTTGATAAAAAACAGGAAATACTATGTAAAAGATAAATGGGGTAAAAATCTTCCATATTTAGATAAAATTGTGATTAAATTTTTCGGTGATATTAATCAGTGTATAAATGCATTATT
>JBDRWI010000033.1:0-25746 GCA_039802265.1 Caldifarciminota bacterium
CACAAATTGAAGGCATAATCCCTGAGGCATTCCTGATGGATGGCGAGATTACAGTTACGGTAGAAGTAACCCAGGGTGAACTTGCAGTCTTGAGCGCTATTGTGCTTGAGCGTGAGCCAAAAGGTCAGGGTGGCGGTCCACATTCTCTTATGGTTAAAGAGATTCCTTCTACTTTCACCTTAAATTGTTTCCCCAATCCATCAAGAAAGCGCACTTTGATAGCATATACTCTTCCGTATCCTTGCGAGGTAGAGTTATCAGTCTATAACTCATTAGGAGAGTTAATCCAGATAATTGAGCATAGCAGGCAATCAGCCGGGGTCTATAATGTAAACTGGAACAACAATGATTCTAACAAAAAAGATGTTGCCAGTGGTATTTATTTCGTTAATCTAAAGACTCCAGAAAAGACCATAGTTAAGAAACTTGTTGTGCTTGAATGAAAATAATTGGCGGGGGTGTTTTCTCACCCCCGCCAGGAGGTAATGAATGAGACCCTCACCCTTCCCTCTCCCTTGACGGGCGAGGATTAAGATGAGGGAGAAAGGAGGTATGATGCCTGCTCGCCAGAATTTGGCGATAATCTGTCTATGTGCAATGCCCCTTTTCGTCTATCCCCAGGATTCCTTAAATGTCCGCTTTGTTGGTGGTTATCCATTCGGTGTTTCTTACTGGCAAACCGGTGGGATTGTGGAAGGGCATGGCTATGTCTTCTTCCAATCTGGCTCAGGTCTCATAATCTTGAATGTTGATAATCCGGAGAATCCCGTAAAAGTCGGACAAATCCTGAGTCCAATCCTTATGAATCCATTTCTTAAAGATACCCTTTTGTACTGTGCCGGCTATAGCCGTGGTTTGTTAATCTATAATGTGAAAAACCCATCTCAACCAATACTTTTAGGGAACTGCCCTACCACTGATTTATTGTTTAGAGTCTTTGTCCTTGATACATTTGCCTATGGATTATACCCCCATCAACTGATAATCTTCAATGTCTCAGACCCTGCCAATCCATATATAATTAGCACCTGGGATCCACCTGAATATTCATTCACCCGAGGTATATATGTCAGGGGACATTATATTTACACTTGCGGTCCAGAAGCTTATCCCTATGCCGGGAGACTATTCATATTAGATGTTTCTGATATTACTAATCCTCTTTTAATTGGCGAATTGCCATTTATATATTCCCAACCCCATGAGATAACTGTTGCGGGTGATTACGCTTATCTGGACGTGGGAGAGATTATTAATATCTCTGACCCAACAAATCCATATCTTGTCGGGAACACACATGTTGGTGGTTTTTTACTCTGGGAGAATAACTATGTTTATTATGGGTGTGGTGGTAGCGGCATATGCATTGTTGATGTCTCAAATCCATACTCACCGTTTGTGGTTGGAGGATGCAATGAAGCGCCGGCAGGGATGATTACAAAGATTGGTGATTACCTATTTGGAAACTCAGGCACAGATATAAATGTCTTTGATGTCTCAGAGCCGGTATTCCCATTTAAGGTGGGTGAGGAGAAACTCAACGCCATTCATACTATTAGAGTTAAAATCTTGGGCAACATTGCCATTGTCAGTGACTATTATGACCCAAGCGTAGGAACAATTGATATTACCAATCCTCAAGGTTGTTTTGAAATGGCACGATTTTACATTAACCATCATTACGACGCCTGGACCCCAGAAATAGCCGTTCAGGGCAATTATGTTTATGTAACTGCACTTGATAGCGGATTGAGAGTATTAGATATTTCTGACCCCTTTAACATTGTAGAAACAGGACATTGTTATATACCTGGCTTTCGTTATGTGATGGCTGTTGATGTTCAAGGCGATTATGCATATGTTATTTCTTCCGGCAATTATGGGCTTGGTGTTGTAGATATCTCAAACCCGCAGAATCCTTATCTTGTGGCTGGGATTCCTTATTTTGGTGGACATAGCATTTTTGTTGCTGGCGACTATGCCTATTGTGCGAGCGACAGCGGGCTGAAGATTATCAGTATCGCCAATCCATATAATCCCTATATCATTTCTGAATGTAATTTTACAACCTATTGCGATTATATTTATGTATCAAACAATTACACCTTTGTTAGGGATCCCATCAATAACTGCGTAACGATTATAGATGTTTCTAATCCTTACTCCCCTTATATCGTCAGTCACATCCCTCATAGTGGGAAACCCTATGTTTCTGGAAATTTACTATACCTTGCTTGCGATGCCTTAAGAATCTATGATATCTCAAATCCTGCCTGGCCTTTGGAGATAGGTTATTACAAGTCAATAAACCTTTGTGGTGAACTAATGCCTGGCTATGATGTCATTTATGCCAATGGTTATATCTATCTTACCACCGGTTATTATGGGCTCTGGATTTTAGAATATTATGGTCAGGGTGTTCAAGAAAAGATAAGCCCTACCTTAAGTTCAAATCTTATGCTGAATTCAATTAGCAGAAAGATAAGTTTTTCTCTTTTACTGAATAGACCATCCAGAGTAAAAATTGCGCTATTTGACATTACTGGTAGAAGGGTCTACTATGAAACAAATAATACCGGTTCAGGTATTCACAATAAAGAAATAAATTGTAATCAGTTATCCGCCGGTATCTATTTTTTAAGGGTTGAGACCGAAGATTGGCTTGCTACAAAAAAGGTAGTTTTATTAAAATGAAGACCGGGCTTTTCACTCTTCTGGTATTTCCATGCGCACTTTCCTTCGCTGTGCCTTCACTCATCTGGTTTAAGGCATATGACAGTGGATATAATGACTATGCCCAGGGGATTGCGATTGATTCTTCCTGGAATGTTGTTGTTACCGGAACATCCTATAATGGAATTGATTTTGATTGCTTCACAATAAAATACAATCCATTGGGCGATACAATCTGGACAAGGAGATTTGATACCGGCACAAGTGATATTGCCCGCAGTGTAGCAATTGATGTTTCTGGTAATATTATAGTCGTTGGTTCAAGCCGCGTTGATTCCATCTATGACTATCTGATTATAAAATATGATAGTAATGGAAATCTGATCTGGGTCCGGAGATACCAGACTCAATTCAACAACTTTGGTATGGGAGTTGCAATTGATATCAATCAGAATATTATCGTTACCGGTTATTCTTTTAACGGCAATAGTTATGATTACTTGACCATTAAATTCTCGCAAACCGGCGATACCATCTGGAGCAGAAGGCTTGACTATGGTTATAATGACCTTGCTCAGGACATTGCAGTTGATGGTGATAATAATATTATTGTAACCGGTTTTTCGTTTAGAGATTCTATCTTTGCCTATTTAACAGTTAAATATGATTCGCTGGGCAATACCCTCTGGGTAAGGCATTTCCTTTCACCCTATTATGATAATAAGGCCTATGGAGTAACCGCTGATTTTGATAATAACATCATCGTCATTGGAATGACTCCGGCTTTTCCCTACATTGTTAAATACAATCCTATGGGTGATACTCTCTGGACATATTATTATAATGGCAACTGGTGGGGCGGATGGTTTACTGAGCCGCGGGACATTACCGTTGATTCGTTGAACAATATATTATTCGTCTCTTCCTTTACTCAATTAACTTATGAATCTGACTATGCTACGATTAAGTGTACACCTGATGGTGATACTGTCTGGCATCTCTTTTTCCGGGAATCTCTTTATGACACCCTTGATGCCTATGCCCGTGGTATTGCAATTAGCCCGATGGGTGATATTGTTGTTACGGGATATGAACATAATCATACTGATTATGACTATGTGACAGTAAAATATAGTGAGTCAGGGGTGATTGAGGAAACTCCCCAGGTTCAAGCGGCTATTGATAATTTCATAACCGTCTTTCCCAATCCCTTCACAAATTACTGCGTGATTCACTATGCATTAAGCACTATGCACTATGCAGAAAATGGAGTAGCCAGTAGTCAGAAGTCAGTGGTCAGTATGAAAATCTATAATTCCACTGGTCAGTTGGTTAAACAATTTAACCATTTAACCATTCAACCATTTAACCAAATCATCTGGGATGGGGATGAGAGTTCCGGTCAAAGATTGCCCCCTGGGGTCTATTTTGTTTGTTTGAGATGTGGCGGTTTTTCCGCCATTAAAAAGGTAGTAAAATTGGGAGGTTAACTATGAAAGACTTTTTAACCGCACAGTTGCGCTCAACCCTTATGGGTTTAATCTTTCTTGCCGATACTCTTCAGGCTATAACCCTGCCTGCAAACGTAGACTGGGCAAAGATAGATGAGGGAGGAAGTTTTTTAGTTTCTCATACACCAGTCGTCAAAAGAACAGATTATATTCCAGTTGACTCTTCTATATCTGGCTATACAATGTGGACACAGATGCAGGAATGCCTTGCCTATAATCCTATCCTGGGCAATCTCCAGTTTGTGTGCCGACACTTTTCCACCGCCAATATTAATGTCAATCAGACCGATTCTTCCTTCTCATTGATTGTCCATAACCCGATGGTATATCAGGGGACATTGGGCAGTGGAAGGTATCCGACCTCGGTTGCCTCAAACACGGGTGGCTCCGTGCCGAGTGGTCCCCATATTTCATTTCCTTATCTCTTCCCCGGTCCGCAGTGGGGTGGTATGGGCGCCCAATTCGAGAGTGGGGGGCTGGTTTTCCCAGTATTGGAATCCACCAGTGGATGTGGGACCCGGTGATGTCAATGCCCATAAGAATATCGGTAAACAACTTCCCAATGGTGATATTCTATTTATCGGTGTAACTGCGGATAACCAGATTCGCTTTAGTACCTGGTCTTATCACCTTGATTCAATGCGTGCCAATGGAATTTTAGCCCCCGAGACTTCTTATTACTGGGGATATGATATAAATGGTGGAATTGCCTATATCTTCTATTATAATAATAGTCTCAATATTTATTACCGGACCACAACCGATGGGATAAACTGGAGTCCAGAGCAGTTGTATGACATAATCTGGCCTGAGCCTTATGACTCAAATTATGTATTCTGGAGACAGGCGGCTGTTACTGACAATGGCGAGCCGAAGTTAATCTTTGACAATCTTGATTTGCATGACTATCACACCGGAACATATCCATATCTTGGCAAGGTCTATGTATCACCTGGTTCGGGCCAACCCTGTCGTGAGCTGTCGGTTGGGCGTGTGCGCAATTTCTATCCCACGATTTCGGCTGGTGGTGATTATCTCGTTGGTCTGTGGCATTCGCCGGTAACGAATGATATTGATTCCTTGACCTTCTGGAATCTATTCTATAGTTATTCAACTGACAATGGAATTACCTGGAATGGTCCATTTAATATTACCTCTGACTTTCCCTATCGCCATGGCCTTGCCCAGATTTCCAAGCGGCTTGATCCGGCAACCGGTAAATTCTTCTTTGTCTTTGGTCAGGATATAGATCTCGACCATGACCCGATCTGGATCTGCTGGCGAGACCCATCAGGGTTAGACCACATGCGCTGGTATCTTGGTAGGCGTCCGATAATCCCCGGGATAGAGGAGTGTAATATTGATAAGATTCAAACCCTTAAATTGACTGTGGCACCAAATCCAGGGATGGAACATCTCAGTGTCTTTTATACCCTACCCAATTCCGGTTATATTCACCTGAAACTCTTTAGCGGAGACGGCAGATTAGTAAGAGAGATTGAATCGGGCTATCGTTCCGCAGGTAATTATATTGCTATTATCAACCCGGATGGACTAACCAGTGGCGCATACTTTCTGGTGCTTGAGATGGAGAATGAGACTATCTGCAGTTCAGTGGTAATTATTCATTAACCAGAAACGGTAGCCACAGTCGGTCATACAGTGTATTGGTTTCAGGAGTGAAACCCTGACAAACTACTGAAATTTCAAGGCATTTCACCACCAGATAGTATGGTGGGGGCAGCTGTCTACCAATTTTTGTCAATTTTCCAACCTCTAAAGGATTGGTTAGGACAAATTCTGAATAGGCGATTCTGGAGATGTTTAACGAAGAAAAGAGAGATTTAACCCGCATTATTCATACCGCTTTTTGCAAATTTCGCCCAAATGCAGTCCAGGCACGGGTTTACGCCATTTTTTGAGAATAGAAAATTTAGACAGACTTCCTGAAATAAATTCAGGATCACATTGTTTTTTTCTCCTTTTGTCATTGCAGGCATTGAGTATGATAATGCGGGTTAAATTAACTATTGACTTTGCACAATATAAACCAAAAACTTGACTTGTCTTGTTTTAGGGATATAATAATTGCTCAAGGAGAATCTTATGAAAAAACTGGTATTGATTTTATTTATCCTTCTTTTGGCCAGTGCCTCCGGTCAGTGTCTTGCATTGGTGAAGTCGTATTTCGGTCTTAAAACCGGCATAAATTATGCAATCTTTGACCCCGATGATGAGGCGGGTAACTTTACCGGAGTTGGATTGGGAATCGGACTTGGGTTGGGAATTGATATTCTAAATACTCTTGATTTGGAGTTTGCACCTTCGTTTAGAACAACTTCTTTTAACCGAACGGTTATAAATATCCAGCACGGTGCAAATTACACCAACTTTTATCTTCCATTTGAACTCAAACTCAAGGCCGGGATGCTCCCGGTGGTCAATCCCTATTTTGGCCTGGGATTTGCCGAAAACATCCAATTGAGTGGTGAGGCATATATTGGCGAGGTAAAGACCGAGATTGATGAATTGGAAAATGACCTGTTCCTTCTTTTTTCCCTGGGGGCGGATATAAGTTTCATTAAACTGAAGATAAGCCCGGATTTTACTTTTAATTTAAATCTATCGGCCGATGACCCAGACACCCAGAATCGCTCGGAAAAAAATTATGAGATAAATTTTGCTGTGGGTATATACTACACACCATAGATGGAAGAATATGGCATAGATATCGGTTCAGTCAGTCTGAAGATTGCCCATTTTCAAAATGGGAATCTAAAAAGAACTGATTATATACCACATTCCGGCAATCCATATAAACTACTTTTAAGAATCATCAAGGAGTTAGATAATCCGAAATATATTGCTATAACGGGTAACATTCCCAAATTGTTGATTGATAATCTGGGCGTAATGCGTATAAATGAGGTTGAATCAACGATTAGGGGCACGCTATTCTTTCATCCGGAAGTAAAATCAATCATTGAAATTGGTGGTACTAATTCAAAGTATATTCAAATTGACCGGGGGTTAAAAGACTTTTCTGCAAACACCCTCTGTGCCGCCGGCGCGGGTATATTTCTGGACCAGCAGGCACAGCGATTAATGATACCGATAGAAAAGTTTGGGGACATTGCCCTCGGTTCGAAAAATCCAGCACGAATTGCCGGCAGGTGTTCGGTATTTGCCAAGAGCGATATGATTCATCTCCAGCAGATTGGAACTCCGATTGAAGACCTCATTGCCGGACTCTGTCTTGCCTTGGCAAGAAATTTTAAGAGTGCAATACTGAAAGGGAAAAAAATCCAACCACCGGTAGCCTTCGTGGGTGGGGTTGCTGCTAATATTGGTGTCAGAAAGGCAATACAGGAAATTCTATCCATCACCCCGGAAAATCTGCTCGTCCCTGAACACTATAATACCATTCCGGCAATCGGCGCAGTGCTTGTTGCGCGTCGGGCGGGCTGGACAAGGGAATTTAATGGTCTACAAAATTTTGAAAACTGGTTATCCCAGCCTGAGATTTTGAGCCGACTTCCACCGCTTGATGGAAGGAAAAACTGGAACCCGATTAGATTATGCATTCCACCCGTTCATAAGACATTGGCATATCTTGGCATTGATATAGGTTCAATTTCCACGAACTTAGTCTTGATTGACCAAAAAGGCACAGTCCTTGCCCGCAGATATCTCTGGACCAAGGGCAGACCAATAGAGGTGGTAATTCAGGGTTTAAATGAATTGAAGTCAGAAATTGGAGATAAGGTTGAGATTATCGGTGTCGGAACCACCGGCTCGGGGCGCTACCTGATCGGTGAATTTGTCGGAGCCGACCTCATCAAGAATGAAATCTCTGCCCAGGCTCGGGCAGCAATTGAGATTGACCCCCAGACCGATACAATCTTTGAAATAGGTGGGCAGGACTCAAAATATATAAGTATCAAGGACAGGACAATCGTAGATTTTGAAATGAATAAGGTCTGTGCTGCCGGAACCGGTTCCTTTCTTGAAGAGCAGTCCCAGATCCTCGGTGTCAAACTTGAGGAATTTGGCGACCGTGCCCTCCTCGCCCAATCACCCATAAATCTCGGTGAGAGATGCACGGTCTTTATCGGCACTGAGGTAATCCACCATCAGAGGAATCTTGCAGAATGTGAAAATTTACTTGCCGGGTTGGGTTACTCAACGGTTTATAACTATCTCAACCGGGTAGTAGGGAGTAAAAAAATCGGAAGTAGAATTCTATTCCAGGGTGGGGTTGCCGCAAACAAGGCTGTTGTCTCAGCCTTTGAGCAGGTGTTGAAGAAGAAGATTACCGTACCCCCCAATTTTGATATAACCGGTGCCATTGGTATTGCCCTTTTGGTTCGTGATGCCGGAATAAGAAAGACCAACTTCCGGGGCTTTGACCTTACCCAGAAAAACTACAAAACCGAATCATTTAGCTGTACTCATTGTAGTAATAATTGTGAAATCAACCGTATTACAATTGAAGGAGAAAAGCCAATCTTCTATGGGGGCAGGTGTGACCGATATGAAGAAAAAGAGAAACAAACAAAGAATAAAATTCCTGACCTTTTTGAAATCTACAATGAAATATTCTTTAAACTTGATAATAATAACTGTGGTATTCCAATTGGAATACCCCGTTCTTTAGTCTTCTACGAACTATTTCCATTCTTTTATAAATTTTTAACCAGCCTCGGTTTCAATCCCATTCTCTCTGAACCGACCAACCGTCCAATAATCCAGCAGGGCAGTGAAATCTCGGTGGCAGATACCTGTCTGCCGGTAAAGGTGGCAATGGGCCATATCCAAAGTCTTACCCAACGGGGGATAACACAGTTTTTCATACCAAGTGTAATAACGATGAAACCGAACAGTCCAATTTTTACGCGGAGTTTTGTCTGTCCTTATGTCCAGGCATTTCCCTATCTCGTTAGTTCAATATTTGGTGAAAAAATAGCGGTCTACTCACCTTATCTATATTTTGACCGCGCCCCTAAAACATTGATTGATTCTTTATATAATAATTTTGCAAAAAAATTTGGCAAGAAAAAAGATGAGGTGAGATACGCAATTCAATGCGGATTTGAATATCAGAAAGAAATAAGAGAGCAGATTAAAGATATCGGACAGAAGATTCTTGATGAACACCAGGGTTTGGGTTTTGTAATACTATCCCGTCCCTATAATGGATATGACTCGGGTATGAATCTAAAATTATCCCGGAAGATAAGAAATCTTGGTGTCCTGCCGATCCCCCTTGACTTCATCAAATTAAACTTCCAGCAGCTAATCGGAGATTTTCGGGATATGTACTGGCATTACGGTCAGAAAATCCTTGCCGCAATTGAAGAAATCAGTAATAATGAAAGACTCTATCCGGTCTATCTCTCAAATTTTGCCTGCGGTCCTGATTCATTCCTGATAAACTATTTCCGTGAGAAACTGAATAATAAACCGATGCTGGTCCTGGAACTTGATGAACATTCCGGCGATGCTGGCTTTATCACCCGGCTGGAGGCTTTCTATGATAGTATAACAGGAAAGGCAAGGAAGACAACACCCAAAATATTTAAGGTAAAAAGTATTCTTTCAAAAAATAGAATAGTATATATACCGGACATGTGTGATGGAGCCAAGATTCTTGCCAGTGCAATGAAATCGGCCGGAATTGATGCACAGGTGATGGAACCACCGGATACGGAATCCTTAATCCTCGGAAGACAATTCACAAGTGGTAGAGAATGCCTGCCGGCAATAATCACCGCCGGTGATATGGTCAAGCAAACCCAAAAGCCAGATTTTAATCCCAGGACCGCTGCCTTCTTTATGGCTCAAGGCTCGGGTCCCTGTCGTTTTGGCCAATACTACAAACTCCATAGAATGATTCTTGATAAGTTGGGATTGGAAGAAGTTCCGATATATGCACCAAACCAGGGACCGAGTCTATTTGATGACCTCGGACCGATGGGGAAAAAATTTTTGGTCCTGGTCTGGGATGGAATCTGTGCGGTAGACGGGCTTGAGGCACTGGCAAGAAAGATAAGACCTTACGAGATAAAAAAGGGAGAAACCGATAAGATTTATTCGGAGATTCTCTCTATTATATGCCGGAACATAGAAAAGGGAAAAGGAATTATCAATATTCTAAAGGAGGCAAAGGAGAATCTCACCAGACTAAAAACGGTGAAAACTGAAAAATTAAAGATTGGAATTGTTGGAGAGATCTATATCCGCTCCCAGAAATTCAGCAATAATTTTCTCATCAAGAGGCTTGAGGAACTCGGCTGCGAGGTGGCCTTGCCTTCAATTGCTGAATGGTTTTTCTACACAAACCTCACCCGCATAAAAAATTGTCCTTATTTAGGACAACACCGACGGGCGGTATTTACAAAATTATTCAACAAATATATGGAGTGGCGGCAGAGATATATCTATCAACTTTTGGGTCTGGAAAGGGAAAGACCAGTAATTACACTCTTAACCTTTGCTACCGATTTTATCCATCCGTCTTTTGAGGGTGAGGCAATCCTGAGTGTGAGTAAGACTATTGAATTTATGAAAGAAGGTTTCTGCGGGGTAGTAAATGTTATGCCCTTCACCTGTATGCCCGGCAATATTGTTACCACAACCTTAAAAAGACTTAAGGACCTGCATCCCGACTTTCCCTTGCTATCCATCTCATTTGATGGAATTGCCAGTAATATTGACGAGGTAAGACTTGAGACATTTGTGCATCAGGCAATTGATTATAAAAAATATAAAGGAGGAATGTTATGAGTGAAGAGAGACGCACCGAATACTTTATCTGCCCGTTCAGTGATGCCAATAAACCAAGGCTCTGTCCGGCAAAACATTTCAATGCGGGTTGGAAATGTCCACTGGAAAGGGCTGGTGAATGTGCTTTCTGGCGCATTGTAGAATATATGGAAAAGGCAAAGGTGGGATTTTAAAAATGATTGACACAATCAAATAACTGAATATAATTGAATATGGACCAGGTGGTTGCAAAGATCTATAATCAGGCACTCCAGGACTATGAAAAGGGATTGATAAAAGAATCAATTGAGGGTTTAAAAAAAGTGGTGGCTGCCTACCCGGACTATCCAGATGTCCACAATGCCCTGGGACTGGCGTATTCCCTGGCGGGAAATTTTAAGGCCGCAATAGAAAGTTTCAAACGGGCTACAGAACTGAACCCTGAATATATTGAAGCCTATGTGAATATGGCGATAATCTTTAATGAACAATGCCAGTTTGAAGAGGCAATAAAATCCTTCCAGAAGGCAGCGGAACTTGAGACAAAAGAGAAGGGATTCTCCCCTCAGTTAAAGGCAAAACTTGCCAATACCTATATGCAGTTGGGTGATACCTATTATGAGTTACAGGAATATAAAAAGGCAAAAGAGGAATATCTGCGGGCAATTGATGTCAGTCCAGGATTTTTAGACATTAAATTGAAACTTGCAAAGACCTATAATCAGCTTGGTGAATTTGCTGATGCAGAACATATCCTCAAAGATATTCTGGCGAGGAATAAAAAATACCTTGAGGCACGGGTACTCTTAGGGTTGGTCTTTTATCAGCAGCATAAATTTGATGAGGCACGCAGAGAATGGGAAGAGGTAACAAAGATTGACCCGATGAATATCAAGGCAAAGGCATATTTGAATATGCTTAAGGAGCGAAAATGACCAAAAAAGTAAAGTTTAAAAAAACCGAACTAAAAGAATTTGAAAGGCGTCTCTTGCGGGAACGCCAGCGGATTTTGAAGGAAATAGAATATGATAGTGGCCAGATCGCGGTAACACAAACCGAGGCATCCGGCGACCTATCTGCCTATTCAAATCATATGGCGGACCAGGGTACCGAAACGGCAAAGCGGGAAGTATCATCCCAGATTCTCTCCCAACAGCGCACCACACTTTTTGAGATTGACCTGGCTTTAAGAAAACTCTCTCAGGGAACTTACGGTATCTGTGAAAAGTGTGGAAGATTGATCGAGAAGAAAAGACTAAAAATTCTACCCCAGGCCCGGCATTGTGTCAAGTGCACAAAGGTTAGTGGCTAAACCCGAAAGTAACATAAAGAACTTCAGTATTGCCCTTATTCTGGCACTCTTTTTTGACCAGTTATCAAAGATACTCATTAGCAATTATCTATCACCCGTTGACCCACCCTTAGAGGTTATCGGTTCACTTTTGAGATTTAAACTTGCCTATAATCCCTATGGCGTATTCAGTATCACCTACGGACCAAGTTTTTTATACTATGCCTTTCATATCATCGGGGTTTTTATCTTTTCATATATCGGGCTAACCCAGAAGGATGGTTTCCGAACCATAGTCTTTGGATTTATTGTTGGTGGTGCCCTCGGTAATCTATTGGACCGCATCAGATTGAAATATGTTATTGACTTCATTGATATGGGAATTGGTGATTTAAGGTGGTTTACCTACAACCTTGCCGATGCCTTCGTCACCCTGGGGGCGATATATCTCATCGCATCTGAATTATTTGCGCCGAAAAAAGTTAAATCTTTTTAGTTTAGAGACGATTGAGGACAAAACCACAACCCCTAATCCTCAAAAAGAGACAAAGAATTACCAAAAGGATTAAAAAGACGATAATTGAATAGTCAATAAATTCAGGACTTCTCTCAAGATAAAATGTCCGACCCCTTTGAGGCTTGAATCCCTTTGATTCAAGGGCAAGAAAAAGATTATCCATCCCTTTAATTGTAGTAATAAATATTGGAATAATCAGCGGGAAGTAATTTCTGATTCTTCTAAGGATATTCCCGGATGTGCGGTCAAGACCGCGCAGGGTCTGGGCTTCGGCAACGATTGTCCCTTCTTTTAAAAAAATTGGCACAAAGCGGAACGCCATTGAGAGGGCAAAACAGAAAGAAAAGGGCAGACCGAGTCTAAAAAGTCCATAAGTAAATTCCTCAATCATCGTTATAGAAAAGAATAAGAGACCACTGACCACCATCAGGTCCAGCCTCATTCCCATTCCCAGTCCATAAACGATTGATTTATCGGTAATTGTAAGCGGTCCAATTTTGAAGAGCACCTTCCCTTCTTTTATAAAGAATGCCCAAAGGATTGTGCTGAAGCAAAAGAGAAATATTAAAACAAAACCCATTCGGCGAATATTTTCCATTCCACCAGCAGATATTATTATCGCCAGGGCCAGCAGAAGAAACAAGCCAAGATAAATTGGTGAATTGAATATAATCGAGACCGATAGGTAGGCAAGCAATAAAAATATCTTGGTGACGGGATGCAGTGAATGGAAAAATTCCTTCTTTTCTACATAGAGATACACTGCTTAAACTCCTCAATCGTTAAGACATTCAAACCAAGTCTATTACCCAGACGACAGACCTGGGGTGGTTCAAGATGACACTTTATCAACTCCTCTTCGTTTTGGAAAACTTCCCTGGTCTTTTTGTCCAAGACAATGTGCCCTTGTGCCATTACCACTGTTCTATCTGTATATTCAGCAACAAGCCACATCGTATGGGTAATAATAATAATTGTATAACCCCTTTTATTCAAATACCTCAAGACATCCATAACTGACTTCTGCTGATTGTAGTCAAGCCCGGTGGTTGGTTCATCAAGGATAATTATCTCAGGTTTAAAGGCAAGAACCGTTGCCATTGCCAGGCGCTGCTTCTCCCCCCGGGATAGTGAAAAAGGGTCTTTTTCTTCGTAACCCTTCAGGTCACAAACCTCCAGCGCCTCCCTGATAGCCGATTCAATCTGTTCTTTATTCCAGCCGAAATTTTTTAAACCGAAGGCAATCTCCTCCCTTACGGTATCACAAAAAATCTGATGGTCCGGATTCTGGAACACATAGCCAATTAAAACGGCAAGTTCTCTACGCGTATAATGCCGAATGTTCTTATTTTTTATCTTAATTTCACCACTTTGCGGGATTAACAATCCACAGAGTAATTTTGCCAGGGTCGTCTTACCCGACCCATTCTGTCCAATGATGGCAAGAAAATCACCGCGGTTTATCATCAGGTTAATTTTTGCTAAAAGTGGTGCACCTTTATTATAACTGAACGAAACGGACTGGCATTCAATAATCGGTGGTCTTATCTCCGGCACTGCCGGGGTAAAATCAACCTTTCTTATTTCTATTCTATTTTCTTTTATGTGCCTCAGGGCATCATCTACCGTCAGGATGCCCGGGAAGATCTGATTTGTATCAATTGGCCTTATGCCATTTTCTAAAAGCAACCGATTAGCCGTCAGCAACTTTGAAGGACTTCCCTGTGCAATCACCTTGCCGTTTCCGAGAATTAACACTCTATCCGCCTTGAGTGCCCTTTCAGGATCATCATCAATGAAAATTCTGGTATTGGTAATTCTATTTAATGTATCATAAACGAGGGACTTACCAAACGGATCAAGGTCGGTTGTTGGTTCATCGAGGATAATGATCTTGAAATTACCGGAAATTACTGAGGCAATTGCCACAAGTTGTTTCTCTCCCCCGGATAAGGTGAGGATATTGCGCAGACCAAGATGAGTTATCTTTAAAAGACTCAAGACCTCTTGGCACCTTCTTCTCATCTCATTTGGTGCCATTTTGAAATTTTCCAGGACAAAGGCAACTTCCAGGAGAACATTTGATGAGAAGAGCTGGGATTCAAAATCCTCAAAGACAATCCCAACATTACCCGCGAAGGACTCGCCTGCGGTATCTTCTCCAACCCCTCCACAAATTTTTATTGTCCCTTTTAAATCTGCCTTTATTACCCGAGGAATGAGACCGCATATTGTCCGTGCCAGTGTTGATTTACCGGACCCGGTCCTACCCATAATTACTACAAATTCACCTTCTTTTATTACAAGATTCAAATCATTAAGTGCTACCTTTGAATCGGGATAAGTAACTTTCAGGTCGTTAACCTCAACAATCTTCTTTTCAATCAAGGGATTTTTAAAGCAAAAAGAGGGAAATGATGATCAAGATCAAAGAGGGAACCAATCCCAATGCGATTGAAATACCACCCTTCATACCCTGGCCGAAGCCAAAGGCAAAAAGTGCCGATTTATAAACACCGATTGAAATCAAAATCCCGATAATCAGACCGGTGATCCCACCCGTAAATAAAAGGATGTTGCCGAGTCTTTTAAAGATTGGATTGCGTGGCTCAGGCAGGTCTCTTTCCTCCATAATCTCGGTATAGACCAGATGCCAGGATAGAACACGCCGGTAAAGTGGCTGAATGATAACCGGTGAAAGAATAAGGGCGACGACGAAGTTATTCAAAAAGATAATACTTCCCAAGGCAGCAAATGGCAAAAGACCCAGAATGTCAACACCCCAGGCAATTACGACCGCACAGGCCAGACTTGAATTGAGGATTGCCCAAAGGAGCATCGGAATTTTTGTGGGAATTGTCGTTCGTTTGGCAACCGGTTCAGCCTCTTTTACTGAATAGAAGATTTTATAAGGAATAAGTCCAAAAAGAAAATTACCAAAAAATCCAAAGATACTACCCAGTCCAAATGTTCCACCAAAGACATCACCGATAAAATTACCGATTGCCGAACCCCAGGCCGCTGCCGGTCCAAAAAACAACGAACAGACTATCGGTATTGCATTCGCGGGTCTGAATTCGGTGAAACCAGGAATCAAAGGAATTACCACCTTGAAAGGAATCAATACCGCCGCATAGATTGCCGCGGAAAAGGCCGTAAGAACAATCATCTTTGTATAACGCCACATTGTAAAGACTTCCTTCATAATAGACTAGTAGGCAAAAATCAACATTTTCCGCCAGGCCAAAAATGTTGACAAATTTCTTACTTCAATAAACTCATTACTCCAGTTTAACAACCCGCTTGTGAAAGCTTGAACCTTTGGTATTCAATACTATAAGATATATCCCCGGTACCAGTATCCTTCCATCTCTACCCGTGCCATCCCAGATTACCCTGTGTTCTCCCGCATTCTGCCTTCGGTCGGTAAGAATTCTGACTACTCTGCCTGCCTTGTCATATATTGTAATATTGACCCATTCTGCATTATTCAGTTTATAACTGATCTCAATTTTACTTTTGAATGGATTTGGCCTAACCGAAAGAATTCCCCTTTCCTCGTCATTTCTTTCATTTATTCCAACATATTCTTCCCCTGCCGAAAATATGAACAATGGGAGGTCAGTGGCTGGAATACCAAGGGCATTAATGATCGCTGTTCTCTCTTCAGTTGTGAAATTGGCTGTGAAATAGCCCTGGAGATTCATTGAGGTTGCCTGAAGAAGTGCACTGGCACCAGCAAATCCAGCCTCAAGCAATTGATACCGACTGGCGGTTGTTGCACAGTATACGAAATAATTGGGCGCGGTCTGCGGCAGGCGAGGAACGGCAGCCCTCAATTGTGGCCTCCGGTCTCCATCCGTTACCCTTTCAATTCGGTGGTCACGGGTATTGGGTTGTCCTGAGGGCAGTCTTATGTGGTAACGCTCCACACCCACGGAACGGACGATATATATCCGGGCAGTCAAATAGTAATTTGCCACTGCCGACGGCACTGTAATACCTGCCCGATTATTAGATGTAGTATGGGGCGTATTCCCATAAGAAGCCCAGGCAAGTTGGGAGAGTTGCTCAAGAGTCAGTTCGGTATCATCAAACAGGTTACCATACTTTAAATTGTTGAGTGCATTCTCCAGGATAACTGTGCCATTGGTATTAGGGTCGGGCAGGCTGCCATTTGAGGAATGGGCAACACATTCGGATGTTATTCCGCTAACCGAACCCATCAATCCATAGACATTTACCATCTGTACCGTAAGCGCCGGATTCCAGGTATTATTGGCATTGGTTGTTGCACTCTCTTTGGGAATGCAACAGGGTTGATTGGAGTTATTGGTCCAGAATGAAATTGCCGCAAGCAGTGCATACTGGATTGCTGTACCCGCGTCTTCGGCAATATCACTGGCAATACCCACCTCAAATGCCGCATTCGCTTCTGATTTATGGTTGCCAGATAAATGTAGTATAATATCGTGAAGAACAGGGTCATAGTAATAGACATTATCAGTGCGCGCAACATAGATAATGCGATTTGAACCAATCATGGGTGCCCGTGAGGCAGCCCATAAAACATTAGCAAGAATCTGGTCAGAAAGGGTACTCGTATAGCCACTGTGATAAGACCTGCGGCTATTGAGCACAATCTCGGAAGAAAATGTATTTATCTGGACGGGTGGTAAATATCGGGACTTTGCAAAGAGGGAGGTTAGAGGATTACTCAATGGCCTTTTTATTAACGCACCAATACCACCCGCCATTAAAATTTTCAAGAACTTTCTCCTTTCCATAAATACCCCCTTAAATAATTTTACTCAGTAATTCCTTAAAATCAATCACTAAAATAGTCATCAACTTTTCACGGCAGCTTCGGGTCAACAAATATTACATCTTCACGCATCAGGATAACACTCCCCAATTTCCCCTTTTTGTTCTTCTTCAAATATTTCCGCTGGGTATAAGACACCGGAACGCGCTTCTGTTTCTTTGCCTTGCTAAAATATGCGGCAATTGAGGCGGCCATTTCAATGTCTTCCCTTTTTAAAGTTTTCTTTGTCTCGGTTCTTAATAGTGTATGGGCACCTTCATATCCGCGGACATGAAAGAAATAGTCATCAGGTCTTGCATATTTGAAGGTAAGGAGCATATTTGATTCGGCACTCTTTCCCACATAAACCCTTGCCCCGGAAGGGAGAATGAATTCTTTAAAAGGAAGTACTTCCTTCTGTTCGAAGACCGGTCTGGTAACCTGCACTCTTTTCTCTTTTATGACTTCCTCGCCTGATTTCAATCTTGAAATCCGCTCTTCTATTTCCTGAATCTGCCTTTGCACTATTGGCAGTCCTCGCTTTAATTTCTTATATCTCTTAAAATATTCTTGGGCGTTCTCCTGAACCGACTTTGCCGGATCAAGATTTATCTCTATGTCCCTTTGGGTATATGGATTAAACACCATTATCCTATCCATCCCCTTTTTGACCTGCGTGGCATTCATAAGGAGCAATTCGCCAAAAATCCGGTAATCTTCAATTTTCCCCAACTCTTCCAGTTTTTCTTTCAACCTCTTTAATTTCTCCGTCAATTTTTTTATCTCCTTATCCGAGCGTGCCTTATTTTCGTATTCTGCCTTTTTTTCAATAAATCCCTTGATTCCCTCCGCAAATAAGTCATTCCAGGATTCGTATTCTTTCACATAGTTATCAGCAAAGAGGCTTACCGCCAATGGAAAGACGGAGACAAGTCGAACCTTTGTCTTCTTTCCGGAGAGAATTTCTTTTAAATCTTGGACCTTCTGCCAATCCAGCTCCCGGGCAAGTGACCGGTCCAATCCCTCAAAGTTTCTTACCAATGATTCCTTATTCTGCAGATCTGTGGCTTGAATTTCAAAGAACGAACGCTTTGCTCCTTTCTCTATATCACGGGGAAATAAACTCCGCTTACTACGTTCTGTAATCAGTGTAAAATTGGGTGCCTCCCGGTAAAACGAAATTCTCACTTTTACAATCCCTACCTGGTGTAGTTCCTTTTTTTCTATTATCAGCTCACAAACCGGCCTAAGGTCAATCTGTTTTACATCAATTATCTTTCCTGGCACAAGACAGTCAGTAAAATTTTGTATTCGCTCAAAATCCTTTTTTTTACTGTCAATAAAAATCCCCAGCGCCTGAGGAAATAGTGAAATAAATAGTGCATCATTTCCGAATTCTATCTGCACCAGACGTCCTTTAATTGAAACCTGGTGGATAAATTGGTTTGTAATCCTTGGTTTCAATTCCCTCAAGAGCATAAAAAGATAGACACCATTCATAAATTTATTTAAATTTACTGCGCAGATAATTTAAAATCTTCTCCATATCTTCAGGCAGGGGGGCAGTAAGGTGGAGTTCTTTATTCGTTTCAGGATGCCGGAGGGTCAATTCTGAGGCATGAAGTGCCTGGCGGTTAATTAGATTCAAGATTTCCGAAAAATGTTGGAGATATCGGGCATCCCTTACCGCCTCCGGCTTTCTCCCTCCATAATCTTTATCACCGACGACCGGACAGCCGATATGTTTCAGGTGAACCCTGATTTGATGCGTCCGTCCGGTAACAAGCCAGACCTTCAAATAACTGACGAGAGGAAATTTTTCCAGCACCAGAAATTTCGTTACTGCCATCTTATCAGAAAGGGGTGTAACGGCCATCTTTGTGCGGTCAAGACTGCTCCGTCCGATTGGTGCCTCAATCACCCCTTCATTCTGACCCGGATAATTCCAGCAAAGTACATCATATTTTTTTTGAATCTCCCTGCGGGCAATTGCCTTGCCTAAAATACTTAGTGCCCTATCGGTCTTGGCAAAGATAATAAGTCCGGTGGTATCCTTATCAAGGCGATGCAGGACCCCGGGCCTGATCTCATCGGCAAGGCTGGGTAGTTTACCACAGTGATGGAGTAATGCATTTACCATAGTATGTTCAAAATTACCCCGGGCCGGATGAACAATTATGCCGGGTGGCTTATTCACTACAATAATTGATTCATCTTCGTATACAATGTCCAGCGGTATCGGCTCAGGTCTTATCTCGGGACCGGTATCTACCTCAAATTGAACATATATCTCATCCCCCTCCTTCACCCGGTAGGCACACTTTGCGGGTTTGTTATTGACCAGAACCTTGCCTTGTTTGATCAGTTTCTGGATTAAATTCCGGGAAAGACCGATACCGGAAATAAAAAGATACTGGTCAAGCCTTGTCCCCCATTGTTTCTCAGAAACCTTTCTTTTAAATTCCTGAATAACCTTGCTCATATTGGTGATTTCTTTAGATTATACCAAAAATATATTTTCCGTCAATGAGTTTAAATGGTTGATTCTTTTCACTGATGCACGAATCCGCAATCTCAATTACCCATATTCCTTTTTTCACAAGAACATAACTTTAAGGAGTGTCAGAGTTTAGAGGAATTGACAATCCAGCCAATATGAGTATATTTTGAATACGAATGATTTTCTGTTTATTTATGCTCATTGAACCGGTGCAGATAGTTCAATTGCCCTTTAGATGCACCGCGATTGTATCATCCGGTGATGATATATATCTTGCCCCATTTGTCGGCAAGGGAATACTGAAGATGGATTCCTATAAAAACTTTGAAGTAAAGTTATTTACCCATAGTGAAAATTATCGGATATACAATTTCGTAGTGACACCATTTGCCTATTATCTTAATAATGGCCGAATGATAGAAAAGTTTTATATAAATCAGGGAATAAAAGAGACCATCTATGAAGGGGATGAAATATCTTCTTTTATTGTCACCCCTGAAGACGAAATAATTCTTATTGAAGAAAGAAATCAGGAACTGGTCTTCCTTGACTATCGCTATAAAGCGAATTTGAAAATAAGAAATATCCGGGCGCGGGACATTGCTATCTTAGATGGCAAGGTATACACCCTGACTCAAAAGGGAATTGAGGTATTTGATCGCTATGGTAATATCATAGACCGGATGGAAATCCCCGAAAGATTTGAAAAACTCTTTATTGATAGCCTGAATCTCTATCTCTTTTCGCCGCAGGCAGATTATCTCTATAAATGGAATAACCAATGGCAGAAGATTGAAATCGGAAGGAAGATTTTAAGTTTTGTCGCAACTCAAAATAATATTTATTGCCTTGATGATTATGGTACTAATCTCTATATTTATAATCGGGCTGACTTCTGAACAAAAATTGGATTCAGTCTATTATAATTTTCAATGTATCATCGCGGATAGCATCACCTTTAGCGAAGATACGCTGCCTACACCAAACAGACAAAATGAGGAAGAAACGAAGTATCAATCACTAAGGGTTAATGGAATGAAGGAGTTCAACTTTGATATGAACAATGGCTTTGACCAGGGTCTGAAATTGGCGATCACCGGCGAACTTGAGGGGGTAAAGATTGAAGGAAATCTTTCAGACAAGGCATCCCCGGCTCCTACCACCCGCATCGCTGATATTGAAAAGATGAATTTGAATGTAAACACCAGAAATTTTTATGGGGGAATTGGGGACCTGAGCGTTGGTCTACCCTTTGGTGTCAGCGATGAGATAGAAGGAGCCCGAGCCGGTCTTTATAGCGATGACGATAGTACCGGTGTAAATCTTTCTTATGCGTTGAATCGCGGGAGATATAAAAGAATGGAATTTAATGGCAATGAGGGCAAACAGGGTCCTTATTTCCTTAATGGACCTTTAGTCTATGCCTCGGAGAAGGTCTATTTAACTGAAGGTATCCATTCACCCCGGCTACTCCAGCGTAATGAAGACTACTATCTTGATTATACCCAGGGAATATTGACCTTTACCAACAAGAATATTATCACCCACAATACCCGCATCACCGTAGAATATCAACAGATGACACAGGATTATTTAGGTATCTACCAGGAGGGGGATGGAATGGTAAGGTCCGATGATTTAACGCTGAAATTTCTGGCGCGGAGAATAAATGATGATAGTAACAACCCCTTATCATTCTCTTTCAGCCCGGAAGAGATTGAAGGTTTAAAAAATTGTGGCGATTCCTCAACAATCTACCATATTTATGCCGACACTTCAACCTGTGGTAATTATAATATGGTGGATAGCCACTTCGTTTATGCGGGTGAAGGAAAGGGTAGATATAATGTTACTTTTTTTTATACCGGAGAAAATCAAGGGGAATATATTTATGATCCACAGATCAAGGCATTTTCCTATCTTGGACCCAAAATGGGCAATTATTCACCCTCAAAGGTAATCACCCCACCAGCCGATAATCAGTTCTACGGAGTGGGGATTGAATACAGGTATGTAACCCTTTCCCTCTATGGTTCAAACCTTGATAGAAATACCTTCTCTTACATAGATGACCAGGACAACCGGGCATTCGGTTATAATTTAACCTTACAAAAAAAAATGAAGATATTATCTGGCAGTATTCAATATGTTAACTACCAGAAAAACCTCAATCTTCCATTTAGCCGCGCGCCCCTTAACTATTATTACCTCTACAATACCGACGACTCCCTGAATGAAATGGCAAACTTCGATTTGGGTTTTACCCCCTTAGAAGAATTCAGTATGGATTTATTCTATGGGGTCCTGAATCGTCTCCACCACCGTCGGGGTGTGAGGTTCAAACCATTCTTTCTCTATTTTTCTTACGAAAAAATTAATACCTTAAATAAGTTCGGACTGGGGGGCAGCAGAAATATCGGGAAGTTCTTTCTCTCCACCGACTGGGAGAAAAAAGAGAACATTTACTTTTTTAATTACAGCAGCAGATATAATATTTCTAAAATTGTTAATCTTGGAGTGTCCGGCGATTACTATTCTGACACTACCACAAAGGCAATTACTACAAAATTAGATTTTTTTAGCATTCCTGGTAAGATTTTTGCCGGTCATCGTTTTTACAATGATACAACCTTTCTCTTTGGCAATCTCGAATTGAATCTCAATTATAAGAATTTTAATATACGCACCTTTATTCAGCAGACCCAGAAATATTCCCAGAAAAGGGATGAAATCTACCAGCGGGTTAAAAAGGGAACCGGTGATTATATCTATGATTCCTTAACCAATACCTATATAAAAAAAATATTCGGAGATTACATAAAAAAAACAATCCTCCTAAATGAATTTGAAAGGGTTATCGCCCGAAACTACACTGTGGAGTTGGGTTATCTTGAAAAATTCTTTGATACGAAGTTGAAACTAAATTATCTAAACGAAGAAACTTTTTTCAACCACCTTGAAGATTTGACATTAAACATAAATGGCAATGAGTATCATTTAGAAACCAATCTCCGGCAGGAATTTTCACTTGACCGACGACTTGCCCTGGAGGACATCTTAACTCAATATCGAATATTTTCTATCGCCCCTTCATACAAAAAATTCTACAATGTCAGTTCAGTAAATGAGAGAATAGAAAAATGGCAGGAATTATTGCGGGAAAAGAGAAATGAATATGCAACGACTATCTATCTGGAGATAATAGAAAATCCGCAGGTTAAGCCGTATGTTGGCTATACCTATGCCCTGATTTATTCCGAATATTTTGTCCAGATGAATAATCTATTGCGCCACACCCCCAAGCTCGGTATAATCTGGGCACTGGCATTGAGACAAAAGGGCAGAATTGAACTGAATGGAGAATTGATTTACCATAAATATAACATTGCCGATGTTCCCTACTACTTCGGTGCAAGCGCACCACCGGGTTTGACAAAGAATCTAAGCGCAAATGTCAATTTTGGTGTAGGCGACAATACCATACTCAGCCTGATTTATACAATTCAATTACCTGCTGGAGCAGAGTATTATCAGACATTAAAGTTTCAAAGCAGAATAAAATTTTAAAAATATGGAATTGGCTGAAAAGGACAACAAAAAATACCGAATGTTTTATGAACTGGCAGGCAGGTTCTATCCTGAAGATAAACTCACCTACTCAAGTCTGAGTGGTCTGGTAAGAAAAAAATGGGTTTCAAGAAAACTTGCCTCAATGCCCCCGGGAAATCTGCTTGACTGTGGATGTAATATCGGCCGGCTCGCTGCCTTTTGGGATAAGGGACCGGTCTTTGCCATTGATATTGCCTATTCCCTTGTTGCAAAAGGAAAAAACCTATACCCCAAAATTAACTTCATTCAGGGTGATATCCAGCATTTAACCTTCATCAAACCCGAATCAATTGACAATGCAATTGCCATTGAAGTTATTGAACACCTGCCTCAGCCGGAGGCCTTTCTTACCGGACTTTATAAGGCAATGAAAAAAGGTGGAATGGTTTTGATTACTACACCAGGCTACTCCCGACACAGACCGGTATTCATTCCTCTTGGAATAATAAAGAGTTACGGCATCGATAAAGGACCGCAAGGGAAGCACTACCTGCATACTGCATACAAACCTGAAGAACTTGCCCGCCTGGCTGAAAACGCCCAGTTTAAAGTTATAGAAAAAGGAAGTTTTGAGTTTGAACTGCGTGGTTGGGTAAAACCACTGGTCATTCTCCAGAGGTTCTTCAACGGGCTGAGTGAAAAACTCTTTCCGGTATCAAGACTGAACCATCTCTTCCTTCAATTCACTCAAACTATGGAGATTGATATATTCTATATCCTTGATGTATTTTATTTTGCTAAATTTTTAAGAACTTTATTCAAGGAAGGCAGAAGAACATTTATCGTGGCAATTAAAAAATGAAACTCGTCGATTTTAACTATCCACTTGACCGGTCTTTAATCGCCCAGAAACCCCTGAAGGATCGTGCTACATCTCGGCTTTTGGTCATTGACCGGAATACCGCAAAAATTTCCCATCACCAATTCCGCGAGATTGTTGATTTTATCTCTCCGGGTGATACGTTGGTCTTGAATAATACCAAAGTTTTCAAGGCACGGCTAATAGGGAAGAAAGAAACCGGGGCAAGGGTTGAAATATTACTTCTGGACAAGAAAAACGAATACTGGCGTGCCCTTGTCTTTCCGGCAAAAAAGGCAAGATCCGGTACAAAAATTTATTTTGATGATGACACCTGCGCTGAATTGAATGAAAAAAAAGAGAACCACTGGTTAATCTCTTTTAATAAGCCAGACCAGGATGTTATCGAATTCTTTGGTAATATTCCTCTTCCCCATTATATAAAAAGGCAACCGGGTCCTGAAGACGAAGAGCACTATCAGACAGTTTATGCCAAAAAGGTTGGCTCGGTTGCGGCGCCCACGGCCGGACTCCATTTTACTGAAGAAATACTTGAAAATTTAAAAACGAAAAATATCACAATTGCTGAGATTTGCCTCCACATCGGCCCCGGTACATTCTTACCAATCCGCTGTCAAAATGTAGAAGAACATAGCATGGCGCCTGAATATTTTGAAATCCCCGCGGAGGTAGTCGCAAAAGTCGCCAATGCCCGAAGAATTATCGCCGTCGGCACCTCCGTCTGCAGGGCGCTTGAATCAGCGGCTGAAAGAATAATTGAACAAAAAAGGAAAAATGTTTATAGCACCATTACGGAAGAAGCAGACTTATTCATCTATCCCGGTTATAAATTCAAGATTGTAAACTCGCTGATTACAAACTTCCACCTGCCCTGTTCTACTCCATTGCTGCTGGTTTGCGCATTTGCTGGTAAGGATTTAATATTCACTGCCTACAAGGTAGCGATGGAAATGCGATACCGATTTCTTTCTTATGGCGATGCAGTATTGATAATCTAATGGCTCACAGCAAAGAATAAAAATACCAAATGTTCAAAAGTAAACATTTCCTCGCGAAAAAAGTTGGGACTTAAGGCAATAAAGATGTTGGAAACTTAAAAGATGTTCAGTACAAGACCCATACAATATCATCCCTGAATATCCTGTGGTTTTTTCTTTCTACAAGATATTCAGGGGGATACCCCCTGAAAACCCCCGCTATATAGCAAACCGTCTCTTTGTGCGGAGACCATTTTCATATCATCCTCCCCTGAATAT
>JBDRWI010000034.1:0-25398 GCA_039802265.1 Caldifarciminota bacterium
CCCCTTGACCTTGAGGATATCTGGGATTTTGGCAGACATCTTGGGTCAAACGGAATTAAGATTGAAGGCTATATTAAAGATTTTAACCTCTCTTATATCTTTATTCCGCGATTCACACCGGCATTATTACCGCAGAATGCATTATACACAAATTATTCTAATATCACACTTCCACCGGGTATCAATCCTGCACAAATTACTAACTCAATTTCTATGCCCGATTACAATATAAAGAATTCAATACAAGGATTGCGGGTAAAAAAGAATCTCTTTAACTTTGACTTCTCAATGAGTTATGTCTATGGAAGAGATGGCATTCCAATCTTAAAAAATACCACAATTATCCCAGTGGATATGCTCGGTAATGTTGTTATTTACAACGAACTTGCTTTTCCCAAAGTGCAGATATTCGGCATGGATTTTGCCGGTGCAATTGGTGATATTGGAATATGGGGAGAAGGTGCATTATTCTTGCCCGAAAGTGCTCATTATGCGATTGACTTATCACAATTAGGAATGGGTGTGATTGATTCCCTGATTCTTGATAAAAAACCATATGTAAAATTTGTGCTTGGTAGTGATTACACCTTCAAAAATGGAATTTATATCAATCTCCAGTATGTTCACGGATTTTTCCAGGAACGCAGTAAGGAAATTGAGGATTATATACTACTCGGTTTAGAATGGAAATTATTTGAAGATAAATTGAAACTGATGCCGCTGGCTGGTGGCTTTGAGATTAAAGATTTTTCTGATTTCAAAAACAACTATGCCGTTATTTATGCTCCAGAGGTTTCTTTTAAGTTTGTAGAGAATTGCGAACTCACACTTGGTGTGCGTGTGCTTGATGGAAATGAGAAGACAAACTTTGGTAAATTAAGGGATAATGATGAATTTGTTTTAAAGGCAAAATACAGTTTTTAAAATACGCAGCTATCGGGGAGAATCCTTCACTCTTTTAGAATCGAGAAAGGAGTTGAGGACTTCAGACGAATCCCTTATGTAATAGATAGTTTTGTCAAGAAAAAAGCGAACGGAGATTTAACCACATCTGCGTCAATTCTAACTAAATTGGCAATGAAACTGTTTTAGGGCCAGTTTTTATAAATGTAAATATAACGTCAGAAAGATGGAGGCCATTGAACCGCATCCTTGACATTGATTAAAAATTGGATAAAATTATTAGATGATTTTTATTGTGCTCTGGGCAGTGGCACCGATTGAAATTGATGCCTTTGATACCCCGAATGATGATGGGTCAAGTATTACAATTGTATGGCGGGGCGATACAGTATTTAATAAATTTGAGGTCTTAAGGGGAACTGAGTTTTCAGGAAAATTTGATACGATTTACACAGCGGATGGCTCAGAGAGCTGTTTTCGGGATGCTGAGGTGAATTCCAAAATCGGTTATTTTTATCGGGTAATAGGTTATTCAGACTCGGTAATCGTAGAATCACAAATCACAGGTCCGGTAAGGGCAGAGGTCCAGTTTTTTAATTTCGGGCGCCTGCCCATTCTCATCTGTATTACAGTTTTATTTCTGGCAATAATTTTCTATATCAACTATGCACGCACCGGAAAAAAGCTCTTTGTGCGCAAGATTCCAGCCCTTACTGCAATAGAGGAGGCAATTGGTAGGGCAACCGAGATGGGAAAACCAGTTTTATATGTGCCGGGTATAATGGATATTGATGACCCACAGACCATTGCCTCTATGAGCATCTTATCAAGGGTTGCCGAGAAGACTGCCGAATATGGAACGCCCCTTTATGTTCCTACGAGTCGTTCAATGGCAATGGCGATGGCGCAGCAGGTGGTTAAGGAGTCAGCAACCCGGGTAGGCCGTCCTGACTGGTTTAATCCTGACAACATCAGATATATCACCGACGATCAATTTGCTTATGTTTCCGCAGTTGATGGTATTATGGTGCGTGAGAGGCCGGCAACAAACTTATATCTCGGTACATTTTATGCGGAGTCATTGATCCTCGCCGAAACCGGGCATTCCACCGGGGCGGTTCAGATTGCCGGGACCGCGATGCCTGACCAGCTTCCCTTCTTTGTCGCGGCCTGCGACTATACGCTTCTTGGTGAGGAATTATATGCAGCAAGTGCCTATCTCTCTCAGGAACCAGTGCAGCTGGGTTCACTGAAGGGGCAGGACCTGGGTAAATTGATATTTATTGGAATAATAATTATTGGTGTTTTGAGCCGGGTCTTTAACTGGGAGTTTTTTGTTAACCTTTTTAACACAATAGAATGAAGACAGTCATACCTCTAATAATCGTATTCTGCTGCGGATTCTATATGTTGATTACATTCTTTATTCCCGCAAAATTCGCCCAGGATAGTGCTCAATTGCTTCAATTGTGGTATCAGGGGGTAATAGCATTTTTTGTGTTCATTGGGATCTTTAATGTAGTAAAAATCAATGTTGATAAAATTCAGCGAAGATTGAAAGACTGGCAATACAGTATCATACTTTTATCCTTTCTCGGAATTATGCTCGGGGCAGGATTTATCGGGGGCAGGGATTCGGGAATATTTTTATATCTCTTTGAAAATTTTCAAATTCCCCTTGGCGCCACAATGTTTTCTTTACTTGCATTCTTTGTTGCCTCTGCATCATTCCGTGCATTTCGGGCAAAGACGCCCGAGGCAACACTCCTTTTGATTGCTGCGGTTATTGTGATGATAGGTCGAATTCCACTCGGTTATTTGATATGGCATAGATTCCCAGACCTGGTAGAATGGATTATGCAGGTACCCAATACTGCTGCAAAGAGAGGAATATTATTTGGCATTGACCTTGGTTTGATTTCAATGGCATTGCGTGTGTTGTTAGGTATCGAAAGGAGCTATATGGGAGGCGGCGGTGAGAAATAGAAATTTGAAAAACGAAATTCGAAGTTCTAAATTTCAATATGGGAACAAATGCGATAAGAATTCATGGAAGGGCGGTGTGAAATGGGTTTATGGAGGAAGAGTAGTTGAATGTCCTACGGTTGCGAAATGCGTTTCGTTGAAAGTTAGTTGTAATTCGTTAAGCGAAGCCGTTTCGCTTTTCGCAACCGATAGACGTCAGACGAATTTACGGATGGCATTTTATGAAAATATTTGACCAACTCGCTCATCTCGACCGTCGAATTATATTTCTGCTCGTGGCACTGGCGGTTATTATCCCAATGATTGTGCCCTTGAATCTGCCCGTTGACATTACCCGACCGGTGAAAAATATCTATGATAAGATTGAATCACTCCCTGAAGGCAGTATCGTCCTTTTATCAACCGATTACGACCCGGGTAGTGAGGCCGAGTTATATCCCGCGACTGAGGCATTTATTGAGCACTGTTTCAGAAAGAATTTAAGGATATATATGATGGGTCTGTGGCCAGCCGGGACTGAACTGGGCAATATCGCACTAAATAAGATTGCTGCTCAATACAATAAAAAATACGGTGTGGATTTTATAAATGTGGGTTATCGTCCAGGCGGTCCGGTGATGCTATTAAGTCTGGGACGTAACTTTGGTGATGTCGTAAAAGTCGATTATCAGGGGATTCCCATAGATTCTTTTCCTTTGGGCAGGGTGGTGAAGAAGGCAAGGGATATCAGTCTGGTAATGTCCTTTTCTGCCGGTGATCCGGGGATTCTCCACTGGATAACGTATTTCCGTGCCCGGTATGGTATTCCCATTTGTGGCTCTACTACCGCAATAATGGCACCCCAGCAATATCCTTATTTGAGTTCGGGGCAGCTGGTAGGACTTCTTGGTGGGCTCAAAGGTGCTGCCGAGTATGAAACACTGGTCAATAGAAAGGGCAGGGGGTTACAGGGAATGGATTCACAATCCATTGTTCATCTTCTAATTGTGGGTTTTATAGCCTTGGGGAATTTAATATTAATCTATCAGAGGAAGGGAAGATGATGAATACTGTCGGCATATGGATTGCGGCGCTTTTGACCCTGGCGATATATTCATTTTTATATAAAGATAACCCAGTTTATAAAATTGCAGAAAACATCTTTGTTGGTGTGTCAGCGGGGTACTGGGCGGTCGTTTTGTGGTATGATTATGCCTGGCCCAATCTCTTTGAGCCATTATTCTATCGGGGGCAATGGTATAATATCCTTCCGGTCTTCATCGGTCTTATGATGTTTGCCCCTTTCATTCCAAAGATTGGCTGGATGGTGCGCATTCCTCTGACATTTACCATGGGTGTGGCGATGGCGGTTTCAATTACCCAGATTGTTCAGGGTGACATATTTCCACAATTACAAGCGACTTTCCTGCCGCTCGCCAATGTTCCACTTTTTAGTGCGGTTTCTCATATCTTAATCATTGCCGGTGTGATATTCACCCTCGTCTATTTCTATTTCTCCAAAGAGCATCGCGGTCCTTTAGGTATTGGCGCAAGAATAGGTATTTGGTTTATGATGGTCTCGTTCGGGGCCTCTTTTGGATACACAATTATGGCAAGGGTGTCTTTATTTATTGGACGGGTCTATTTTCTGCTTCACCACTGGCTTGGGATAATATGAGGCTAAATTCTAAATCAGAAATTGGATTCCGATATACAAATATCAGATTTGCCAATCACTGGCGAGGTTAGATGGTTGGTTTTGAAATAGATTTAAAGGAATTTAACCTGACCGATGTGCTGCAGTTCCTGGCACAACTGAAGAAGACCGGATTGGTTCGGGTTTTGGGAGAGGTGTCAGGCGAGATATATATTAAAGACGGGGTTGTTGTCCATGCCACCGATGGAACTGAAAAAGGTATGGAGGCATTGCTTAACCTTTTCTTTGCCGCGCTCAACAAGGCAGTTTTTGAACCAAATCTTCATTGCGGTGAGCAGACAATTACTGAAGAAGCGGGTAGACTTTACCAGACGATTGAGAAGAGGAGGATGGAGTTCAACGAGATAAAGGAGAAACTCCCACCCCGCGATACGGTCCTTGCCAAGTCCACACGGGATTTGGAATCAGCAGTTGCCCTGCGCAGAACCGACTGGCAGATACTTGCATTGATTGATGGCAAAAGAACGCTAAATGAGGTGATTGTCCAGTCAAAACTTGGTGGTTATGAGGCAATAAAGACGATCATCTGGCTAAAAGAGCAGGGACTTATTTATGACCCAAAAGAGGCGGAAAGAGTTATGTCCGTTTTAACGAACTATTTAAAAAATCTTTTGCGAGTATTTGGTAAACATACCATAAATTGGTTGAAGAGGTGGTCGGAATTGGCTCCGCAAAATAAGGAGTTTGCAGCGAATATAACAATACACGAGGAAGATATGGAAATTGAATATGGCCATCCGGTTAGTAAAGAATCAATTCACCAGTTTATTGAGAAATTTAACGAATTTATAAATGAAGAAGGTCCCCAGCTCTATGGTAAACTATTATTTAAGAAGAAACTTGAAGAGATAGAAAAAGGAGTTTAGGTCAAAGAAAAAAGGGAATAGCGATGGAATTACTCGATAAAATTCCCGGGATTATTGGTTATGCGGTGATTAATGCCGAAGATGGAAGGATTGAAGAGGTAAAGGGTTCGTCAACATCGCCGCTGGGCGACCTTTCGGCATTCTTTTCATCGGCCGGCGAGGTAATAAAAAATGCCCTTGGCCTCGGCGAGATTGATTATCTCTCTTTATGTTATGGGGCACACCGCTTGATTATCTTTTTGAATGATAATAAATACTTAGGTATTGAAGTAGAACGAGAGCAGAAACCAGAGGTTTTTATTGAGAAGATAAAATCGGAGATTAAACCGGTAGAGGTAACCAAGCCAGTCGTTGAAGAGATTAAACCACCACCATCCCCAGCAATTGAATTGCCCCGCAGTATCAGTTCCAAACTCCTGCAGATTAACTTTCTGATTGATGAATTTGGTGCGGAAGGAAAAAAGGCACACTGGATTGACATTTTAAACCAGGGGCTGGGGATACTCGGTGGAGACCTGCTGCCGGTTGCCGGGATAGTTGAAGGGAAATTGTCATTCAAGGAGCAGGTGCCGCCGGAAAAAGAGGACGAATTTGTCCAGATCTTGCGCACAATCATTGACTTTCTGGTAAAGAAGGCAGTTGAGGAATTTGGTTCTTCCCAGGCAAGGATAAAGGTTCAGAGCGTAATTGAGAAGATGAAACAGGTGTAATATGGGCAGGATATTAGAAAATCAGGATATCAAGGGATAGGATATGAATCAAGAGATTCTGGATAAATTTGAAGAAAGGGGTTTAAAGATTGTATTCAATGTAAGTAAGGATGGAGAAGCGATTGTTTCAAAAAGCGGCGTCGGGTTAAAATCAAAGATTTCTCAGACCGGAGTGGTTATATTTGAGACGATAAATGCAATAGGTGGGGTAAAGATTGATACCATAGAGGTTATTGGTGCAAACAGAGGACTTTTATTAGAAATTGGCGAGGATAATTTGATCGGAACACTATTTGAGCGAACGGAGACACCGACTTTTGAAAATTTATGGAGTTTATTGCGGGAAATCAAAGAAGAACGGGCAGTAGGGGTTAAGCCTGAGGAAAAACCGCGGGTAATGCTACCGCCGGATATCCTGGATGAATTCAAAAAGGTATTGAAGGAATATCTTGGTGATTTTGCAGACCGTATTTATCAGAATCAGATAAAGGCCCAGCGGATCAACATAGAAGAGGTCTATGAGGAGGATGCCCGGCGCCTTATCTTTGCCTTGGGTAAGGCAGCGGGGATGATTATTGGACCAACCAAAGGCAAAGAACTAACAAATAAATTGTTGGGAAAATTGAAATGAAAACGAATGGTTATCGGGTTGGGGTTGAGATACGAGATTAGTTAAATGGTAATTGGTTAAATGGTTAAATTTTCCAGGCCTCCCAACCTTAACCACAAACTATCTTTTAAGAGGAGGTTTTATGGAATTAATTTTAATTTCTGCACCGTTCGGGATAGACCCGGGTCAATATCAGGCGCTGGCAATTATCCCCAATTATCTTTTGGTCTTGGGCGCAGTTCTACTCTGGCTTGCCTTCTTCTTCTTGGGAATTATTGCCCGAAGGTATGAAATTGTGCTGGGCGAAAAGACAAACTGGCAGTTTATGATAATTGCACCGACCGGAATTTTATTCTTTGCGATTATTCAATTGATCTTTTGTGGAATTGGCGGAAAGATGATGCTTCCCAAGGGCGGTATAAACTACCTTGCCTATGGTCTATTCTTTCTCTCGGGTATCCTTTCGCTCGTTGCCAATCTCAGGTTCTATGGGGTTACGAAGGGGAAATGAAGGAGGCTTTTTATGAGGGCTGATATATTTGCCGAATTGATCTTCATCGTGGCCATCGTGTTGGCAATAATCTCTCTCTTCATATACGGGGCAATAATAAAAAGGCTGCTTTCTCTGATCGGCGGTAAGGGAATCTGGATATTTCCGGTAATCGGAGGGATTTTCCTTATTGCCATGGCACTCTTGCATCTATACAGGATAGTCTTCTATTTTCCCCTGTTAGGAACGGCAGGGCCGGGTGACCTTTTTGATTTGATTATTGGCTCATTGAATCTCTCACGCCTGGAAAGTTTCTTGCTTCTCGGTGCTGGGCTCTTTCCTCTGCTCGGTGGGGTTTTATACTACAGTGCGAGTTCTAAATAATAATCTGCTTGACATTCAGGAGAAAATCGTTATAATTATAGACTTATAATCAAGGAGGTAAACCCTATGGTTAAGGAATTTATGCTTGGTGGTGGAGTAATGTGGTTTTTATTGGTGTGTATTGTTCTGGGATTGGGGATTGTGCTTGAGCGACTCTTCACCCTTCTAATAAAGATAAGACTCAATCCCAAGACATTCCTGGAGAATCTAATATCTACCGTTGACGCCCAGGGGGTTGATGCTGGAATAGCCCTCTGTGACCAGACCCCTTCTCCCGTGGCAAAGATATTAAAGGTTATTCTGGAAAAGTCTGATAAAGGTAAGGACGCAATGGAGGAGGTGGCAACAAGGGCGGCGGCGATCGAACTCGCCTTTTTGGACCGGGGAATGGCATTGCTTGCCGGTCTCACAACTGTTGCCCCATTTTTAGGTTTTTTGGGGACCGTCACCGGCATGATTCGGGCTTTTGCTGCAATCGCGGCCGCAGGCGAGGTTGAACCTACGATCGTGGCCAGTGGAATTTCTGAGGCTTTGATAACAACGAAATGGGGTCTTCTGATTGCCACTCCTTTAGCAATTCTCCACATTCTCTTTTCCGGTAAGGTTGATGGTTATACCAAAGATATGGAAGAGAGTGCGGCAGGCCTTATTGATTATTTGATTGAACACTATCATAAGAGGAAGAAATAATGGAGTTGCGGGAAAAGAAGAAGATTGCCCCGAAAATTCCCACCGCCTCAATGGGTGATATTGCATTTTTGATAATCATCTTCTTTATGACCTCAACCGTCTTCACCCGGGAAAAGGGAATAAAGATGTTACTCCCCGAAAGAACCGAGACCGAGGTCAAGGTTAAGCCTGAGAATATCGTCAGTATCCTGATCAATCCTGAAGGAGCACTGAGATTAAAGGCCGTTGGTTATGAAGGCTTTGATATTGCACCCGGACAGTACTCAGAGGTAAAGAGAATAGTTGAAGAGAAGTTACTCGAGCGTGATACCCTGCTGGTGGTCTCCTTAAAAACAAGCCGGGATGCACCATATAAGGCTATGATTGCGGTCCTGGACCAGATAAAACTATGCCGGGTGACGACCACCGATGGTCGGGAATTGAGGGCAAATAAGATAAGTTTGGTTCCAACCAGTGAGGAGTAATGCGGATCATCAGACGATATACCCAGACCCCGGAGATTCCAACCGCATCAACCGCGGATGTTGCATTCTTACTCATCCTCTTTTTTATGGTCACCACGGTATTTCGGGCAACCACCTTACACCTGAAGATCACCCTGCCCAAGGCAGAATCCACCGAGAGAATTTTAATCAGAAGAAATATCACCCATCTCTGGGTTGATAGCAATGCCAAGGTATATATTGATGACAATCTTGTTCCCAAGGAGAATGTGGCATCAAGGATGCTCCCCAAGATTGCGGAAAATCCGGAACTCGTTACAATCCTGAATATCCATGAAGACTTAGACTATGGAACAGTGGATGTTGTCTTGGACCAGTTGAAAGAGGCACGGGCATTTAAGATAACATTTGCCACTGAATTTGGAGGTTAAGATGAGGGACCACAAATTGATGTATGGAGTCTATCTGCGGGCCGGGCTATTAACAAGTATAATCCTTTCCATCCTTTTGTTCCTCTTTGTACCTTATGCCGAGGTTGAGCCGTATAAGTTGAAAAAAGAAATCGTAACGATGGTTGAGCAGATTTCGGCTGAAATTGAAAAATATGAAGAGCCGCCGCCGGTGGAAAGGCCGAAGGTGGCAGTTGCGGCCTCGGTGAGTGAGGTAACCGAAGAGGCAGTTGAGACGATCGCGGCGACTGAATTTCATGAGGATATTATCAGGACCCAGCCCACCGGACCCGAGATTGAGATTGTGCCTTACTATAAGGTGGAAGTTAAGCCCCAGCCGGTTTATATGCCCCAGCCTGAGTATCCGGAACTGGCAAGGAAGGCGGGGATTGAAGGTAAGACGGTAGTGAAGATGCTCGTGGAAACCGATGGGAGTGTGATCGATGTTCAGATTGTAAAGTCCAGCGGAAATCAGATGCTTGATGAATCCGCAGTTGCTGCGGCAAGGAAGTCAAAGTTTACACCCGCAAAGCAGCGGGACAAGTTTGTGAGGGTCTGGGTAGTAAGGCAGATAGATTTTAAATTAAAATAACAACCACCCTTGACAAAGGGTTAAATTTGAATATCATTACTTAAAGAAAGGAGGTGATGACTGCAAAATGCCAGAGAAAAAAGACACGGTGTAAAGATTTCTTTAATCCGTGTCAGGTTCTGCGTTCTTGCGCAGAGTTACGGGCTTAATACATAAGGAGGAATGATGAAGAGACTGAATTTGGTGTGTCTTTTTGCGCTGAGCCTTTTAATCTTTTCAAAATGCGGCAATGAGCCACCTGAGGCTTTTTTTGAGGGGACACCCGAAGACGATTCCGCAATTGTAACACTTCTTGAGGCACATCCTGAATTTTTGACAACTTCAACCCCCTTTGATTCGGGTACGGTAAAATATATCTCCTGCACCTTTCCCGGTGTTACCTTCCCTATAGTGGATAGTTTCTTCCGGGCTGATTCGCCCCTTATCAAACAGGATATTGATGCGATTGGTAATCTGAATACTAAATTGGTGCGGTTCCGGGACCTCTGGTATGCCAAGGATACGACCTGCACGGTCTATCTCTGGGATACCTTCTCGGTGATTGCAAATTACCACTGGGTGAAGAGATATACTGGACATTATGACAGTGCCTGGGTTTCCGCAAGTGGTGAGACAACCTGGGTTCTCCATACTATTGATACAGTAACCACCGGGAATTACGGTTCCATTGATACACTTACTGTTGAGGGCTGCCGGCATATCTTTCTTGAACCAAAGAGGGATACGGCTACCGGTGAGATAATAGAACCAAGGGAATGGGTCTTGAAGAGAATTACCTATGGAACATATTACCTGCCCAACCGAGGTGCTGAATACGCCCCAGTTCTTTCTGTTTATATAGAGAGTAAAGCACGAAAGGATACAATACTACTATACAGCTATGACACCCTTTATCCCGGTCATACAATGAATAAACTGCGCTCACCGGATTCACTCCTTGAATATTCGCCAAACGAGAGCCTTACAATAACTGTAAATGTCTATCCCTATGCAAGTGACACCGCAATCTTCTGCTTTGCAGGTTGTGATACCGTGCGTTCATATATTCCACTTTTTGCAAGCAGTCAATCGGGTATCATCTGCAAGGGACCACTGGTCATCAAGGGTGAAAGTGGCAAAATTGTGAATATGTATTTTGGTGTCTTCACCAGGGCAGGATATTACTATGTGAAGCCAGAAAAGAGCCTTGCCGGAGTTATCTGGCTCGTGCCGGTAAAGATTAAATAGGGGGTGCAAGATGAAGAAATTGTTAGTCCTTATTCTTACTACATTCTTTCTCTTTGCCGCAGAATACGGCAAGATTACTGGTAAGGTGGTAGATGCCGAGACTGGAGAGCCCCTTATCGGTGCGGATGTTATGATTGAAGGCACCGAACTCGGTGCAGCCACCGATGAGCGGGGTGAGTATGTAATCCTCTATGTCCCGGCCGGCTCTTATACAGTGACTGCCTCATACCTGGGCTATGACCAGTTTACATATACCAATGTAATTGTCAATGCGGACCAGACAACTCCGCTCAATTTCCGGTTGAAACCAACGGTCATCGAAGTAGAAAAGGTCACGGTAATTGCCGAACGTCCACCCATTGTTGTTTCCCAGACCCAGACCGGTCGTTCGGTGACCAGTCAGGAGATTGCCCGATTACCGGTAACAACAATCAACCAGGTAATAACCCTGCAGGCAGGGGTTGTTCAGAGCAATCTGGGTACTCATATTCGTGGGGGCAGGAATGAAGAGATTACCTATTTTGTCGATGGAATTGTAACCAAGGTCCCCCATACCGGTGCACAATCTACCCAGATAAATAAATCGGCAGTTGAAGAGGTAACGGTTGTTAGTGGTGGCTTTGATGCCGAATATGGAGATGCCCTTTCGGGAATTATTAACATCGTGACCAAAGAGGGTGGAGCAAAACCATCAGGGAGTTTTGGTTATCTTACCGATGAGGTATTCTCTCTGGAGGCAACCAGGGATAGGTTGAATTATGGCTATAACCTCTATGACTTCTCCTTTGGTGGACCATTCCCGATCGCACCAAGGCTGCGCTACTTCCTCTCCGGAGAGTTGACGATGACCGATTCCTATGTTAATGCCCTATATAAAGTCCCTTCGCCAAGGCAGGACTATCGGGCACAGGGTAGATTATCATATACCCTTCCCAATAACAAAGCCAAGGCGACATTCTCACTCTTCAATGGCCGAACCCAGTATGTCACCTGGTCATCAGGGAGTCTGAAATACTTTGAAAACGTACCGATGAGTCGAACAAAGAATATGATTGTCTCCGGAACCTTCAACTATATGTTAACCGCAAAGACACTGGCAAGTTTGAAGGTGGGATATACTCATTATGACCGGGTCTATGGAACAAGGGATTATGCCTGGGAAGAGGCGAATAATCAAAAGTGGTACAATGACTATCGACTCAAGGCTGAGCATCTTATAAAATTCTTGCGTGAGGATAGTCTTCCGCCCAAAGATGTGATTGTTGACAGTGTTATGCAATACCACACCGAATATACCAACCGTGATGTCTATGCCCAGCGGCACAATCCTTATGGAATAGAAGGTTTATTCTATACCTATGGCGATTACCGGGTCTGGCGGTACTGGGAGAATAATGATATTCAGGCAAGATTTGATATCTCCCATGGCGTGGGCAAGGTCCATGAATTCAAGACCGGATTTGACTATATCGGCTATAACCTCGCCTATTATGACAACAATCTCCCCTGGGTTCCTAATCCATTCTGGGACTACTATGAGCGAAAGCCATTCAAGGTTGCGGGCTATATTCAGGACAAGATGGACTTTGAGGGGCTTATTGCCCGATTGGGTTTGCGATTTGACTACTTTGACCCGAAGTCCTCTACTTATAAGTATCCCAATATTCCGGAGAGTACCCAGGTTGTCGCTGCCGATAAAAACTATAAGTTTTCACCCAGACTTGGTTTTTCATTACCGGTTACCGAAAGGATGAAGTTGAGGTTCAACTATGGGCATTATTTCCAGATACCAGCCCTTGACGATATGTATGGCACAACCGATACCGCAGTCATAAGGCTTGCATTGCAAAGAGGGAATACAATAATCGGGAATATCTTCTTGAAACCCGAAAAGACCGTGATGTATGAGGTCGGTATAGAGAATCAGCTTACCCAGGATGTGATATTCGGCTTTACCGCGTATTTTAAGGATATCTATGATCTCTCTCAGATTCGCGAGGTGATTGCCCAGCCCATGCCCTATTTCCAGTTCTTCAATGTTGACTATGGAAATGTCAAGGGATTTGAGTTCCGGTTTGACAAGACAATGTCCAATATGTGGGCGTTAGGGTTGAGTTATACCCTACAGTTTGCCAAGGGAACCGCTTCCTGGGCAGGTGAGTTCTATTATGACTATTATAGTTCCGGACTTGACCCGATCACCGGACTACCTCTACAACCACCGGTCATTGACTACTGGCTTGACTTTGATGAAAGGCATATCCTGAATGCCAGTTTCAATCTCGACTTTCCCAAAGACTTCTTCCTAATACCAATGCAGAATCTCACAAGTTCAATGGTATTTTCTTTCCACTCTGGTCAGCCATATACTCCTTATGACCTCAAGGGTAATAAACTGGGTGATGAAAACTCGGCTCGCAAGCCAAGCTGGTGGAATGTTGACTGGGATATCAAAAAGTCAATCAGAATCGGACCGCTCGATTGTGCGATAAGCGCCCAGTTCCTGAACCTCTTCAATACCAAACAGATAATTGATGTCTATAATACAACCGGTGACCCTGATGACCATGGAGATTATGAACCGCCACTATCCCAGTTCGGATATATGTCAATCGTAAATCTCCGTTATTCCCCCCAGGCTGACTATAATCATGATGGACTGATTGACCCGGTTGAGATGAAGACCGCATATATTGCTGCCCGAACCGACTACTATCTTGACCCCACAAATTATAATGGTCCATTCAGGGCAAGGTTTGGGATAAATTTTGGATTTTAGGTAATCGGAGGTAGAGATGAAAAGGATAGTTATACCCTTACTAATTTTGGTTCTCCTTGGTCTAGCAAAGACCGCTGTGCCACCAACTGGTAACCGTTCGTTTGAGATTAAAATCCACAATATAAATCAGGTTGAGATGTGTATCTCAAACTATGGAAAGTTCGGACAGACCGCCTCAGCGGATGCTGGTCTCTGGTGGCCCAGGGGTAGTGGTCATAATTACATATTTGGCGCCGGACCCTGGTTTGGCACAATTGATTCGTTAGGACCGAATGATTTTGATACCCTTGTTACCATTGGGTATGGTCCACATGGTGCGGAGACCGAATTCACTCCGGGAAAGAAGGATATGTCCAGTGGCGACCCAAATGCAATAATATTTATGTATCCTCAGAATTGGCCACCGCCAGCGGATGTCTTTAAGATGGCACCTCAGGAGATAAAGTCCCATCAAGATTCCTGGTGTGTGTATAATGACCTGGACATAAATCAACATATTGCCGGTGACACAAGACCGATCGGACTTGAGGTCTATCAGACAGTCTATGCCTGGAATCTGAGCACAACACAGGATATTATCTTTATACGGTACGAATTGAAGAATGTCTCAGATAAGACCCTGAGACACTGCTACTTCGGTGTGTGCACTGATAACGATATCGGTAATGAAGCGGCGCCCAATCAGAATGATATAATCTCTGGAATTGTTGGACAGTGGTATGTAATAGATGGTGAGTCGTTATGGGTCGACAATGTTGGTTATCAATGGCAGACCGAGAGGGAACCGGGCTGGGATGAATTCCCCGGTGCAATTGGGTTTGACTATCTTCAGAGTCCATGGGATTTAAAACCAGGTGCGGATAAAGACTTGGATGGTATCCCTGATGAACATGAAAGGGATAGTGCCTATTTTGCAACGCAAGTTCCCGATTCTCTCTGGGATGTTGATGGTGATGGAACACCAGACTGGCGCGACCCATCAGAGATTCCGCAGATGGGAATGTCTGCATTCAAGAGGTTTACCTTAAACTTAGAGCCGAACAAAGACAACGAGCGCTATATCACCCTTGCCGGTTATAACTTCAAGACCGGACTTTATGAGCCATTTGATACCCTACCACCATCACCTGATGACCAGCGATTCTTACAGTGCAGTGGCCCGTTTGAATTACCCCCTGAATCCATAGCAATAATCACAGTTGGAATAATGCTAACCTACTGGGATACCACCGATGCCCGACCTGATACTGCCATCGCCAAGATTGACCGGCAAACCCAGTATATCTATGATATGAACTGGCTTTTGCCTGGACCACCGCCACCACCGAGACTTACCTGTATCCCTGGCGATAAAAAAGTAACCCTGGTATGGGATAATTATTCGGAAATTACGCCTGACCCATATTATAATGTTGTCCACTATGCCACCAATCCCAATGTCTATGACCCGTACTATCTTGAATATGATTTTGAAGGTTATCGGGTCTGGAAGAGTTTGACCGGGAAGGCCGGTTCCTGGGAACTTCTGGCAAGCTTTGACCTTGCCAATGGTATTAAATTTGAGGATACCGCCATGCCCGATTCAATAAGGTTGATTGCCAATGATACCGGAATCGTCCACTCATTCGTTGATGAAAATGTAAGAAATGGATTCCAATACTACTATGCAGTCACTGCATTTGATTATAACTATGTAAAGACCATAGTGGGTAATGATACCTTTCCCAGACCGA
Source organism: Caldifarciminota bacterium (assembly GCA_039802265.1). Classification (GTDB taxonomy): domain Bacteria; phylum Hydrothermota; class Tepidihabitantia; order SM23-42; family JAOAFX01; genus JBDRWI01. Next base: position 15,559 of record JBDRWI010000034.1, read on the forward strand.
TCTGGTTTGAGAGTGGTCAGGTACCGGTTACTGCTGCACCAAGAAGAGAACCAGCAAACTATGTCCCAGGTAGTTGCAGTCTGAGTGTCATAAGTGGTAATCCGCTTCTCAAGTCTAATGTGGAAGTGGCTATAACCTATCCTTTGAATATGAATAATGACCTTCAATATATTAAATTCGGTCCAATTACTCTTGATTATGCCACCGGTCAACCAAGATACATTGCATACCATCTTGACAAGGATAGCACCATAATTGACAGTTTCAGTGCAGTTGTTCCATTTGACTCATTTGGACCGCATACTGCATATTATGAATTCACCGAGTTCAATGGGTTGAGCGTCAAACCGTATTTCTTCACCTCAAAGACCACCGGAACTGATAGTATCTTTGATACCGTGATTGTCCAGCAGGGGACATATCCGGATACCCTCCTTTCTACAAAACTCAGGGCGATAAACTGGGCCTATCGTGGGAATGACTTTGAGATTCACTGGCGGGCAAAGGATCCTGGTGGTCAGGTAAATACCATTACAGTGATTGATGCAATTACCGGTGATACAATTCCGTTCAAGAAATTTACCCATGACTCACTTGCGGATGGCTGGTGCTTCAGGTCAAATTGGCCGGCATACAATAACACGGATACCATTATATTTGCTCCTTCTAATTTCCCAACCCGAGGGACCAAGTCGCTATACGTTTGTGGTGGTGAAATAAATCTGACAAGACGTCCGGCAATGCAACAGGGTGACCCAAGACCTTCGGCAAACGATGTCTGGCTTGTAAAGGCATCCACTGCCTATCTACCTGCACCATTCAAGACATGGGTAGCAATCTTCCCCACGCCTGCTTATCTTATACCTGGTGATACTACCCTTACCCTTAATGTCAAGGTTGTCCCGAATCCCTATTTAATCCATAATGAATGGCAGCAATCTTCGCTCATAAGGAGACTGAAGTTCATCAACCTGCCGAGCGAATGCGTAATTCGTATCTTCAATCTCAACGGAGAACTCGTAAAGACTATCGTCCATAAGGAAACCTTTGCCGGCTCAACCGTCGTTGGTGATGCAGGTGGCGACGAATGGTGGGACCTCCTGAGTGAAAACCGGCAACTTGTAGCAAGTGGTGTCTATATCTTCCATGTTGATTCAAAGGTTGGTGAACAGGTTGGCAAGTTTGTTATCATCCGATAAGGAGGTAAGATGAAGAGGCTAATTGGAATCCTTCTTTTGTTATCAATTTCCCTGTTTGCAGACTTTGCCAAATTGGGGACATCGGGTGCCCAATTCTTGAAGATTGGTGTGGGTAGGGGGGCAGCAATGGGTGAGGCATTTGTTGCGGTTTGTGACGATGCCTCAGCGACCTTCTGGAACCCAGCCGGTCTTGGTACCCTGAACAAACGGGAGTTCAGCCTCCAGCATAATGAATGGATTGCAGACATCAAACACGAATACCTCACAGTTGCCCTGCCATTGAGTAATTTCGGAACATTAGGGATAAGCCTCACTGCCCTTACCATGGGCAAGATGGAGGTTACTACAGTTGATGACCCGGCAACAACGACCGTGCGCGAGGATACCGGAACCGGCAGATACTTTGGCGCCTCGGACTTTGCCCTTGGCTTTACCTTCGGTCGGATGTTCACAGACCGTCTTGCTGCTGGTGTGACCCTCAAGGCAGTCCAGGAGATAATCTGGGAGATGACCGCAGGTGGACTTGCCTCGGACTTTGGTATTCAATATAATACCGGTTTTAAGGGACTGCGGATTGCGGCGGCAATGTCAAACTTTGGTGCAGATATCAAATTCAGTGGCAGACAGTTAGAGACCGCAGGTGAGCCCTTCCCTGATTCTCCCCTTGACTATGAACCGATTGCGGTTGTTAAGAAGACCACGCCATTTCCCCTTCCACTAATCTTCAGATTTGGCATAGCGATGAATCCATTGGAAAACGAAACACAACGCTTGACCGTGGCACTGGATTTGAATCACCCCAATGATAACTATGAGACGGTTAACTTAGGACTGGAATATGGCTATCTGAATATGGTCTTCTTAAGGGTAGGTTATAAGGCATACCTCAATATGGAATATATGAAGGCAATGACCGGGGCAGAGCCAGTCTATGATTCCACCCTTGATAAGTGGACCTATCCAGACTGGGGTGATAATACCGAGTGGCTCTTGAACAATCTCACTGCGGGTGTTGGATTCAATATCAAGGCAGGCGAGCGGCATTTGAAGATTGACTATGGCTATATGAATAAGGGAGTTTTGAAGTCGACGCATCGTCTTGGGCTGACTGTTGGATTTTAGGTCTTAATAATTAGGAGTAGGGACTCAAGTTCCAAATTTATATGGACTTGAGTCCCTACTCTCCAAAAAAGAGGTTGTTATGAAAAGTATTTGCGTATGCGCATTAATATTATCAATTGCAGTAGCCGGGGAGTTCATTCCCCGGAATCAACTGAATAATCTGGCTGGCAATCTTGTGCGGGAGAAATTCGGACCGGGATTTTCCCTTGAGGAAATCCTTACCTATTATGGTGATGATGACCTGCCCAATGCCCTTTCTTTTATATATCGCAACAAAGAAAGGGTGGTGAACATCGTTCTTGGTGCGCGATATAATTGTTCTCCAGTCTTTGAGATTTCTCAAAATTTGCCCAATTACTACACAAAACTGGATAAGGCAAAGAGCAAGACAGAAGAAAGGCTGAACACGACTCTGGAATTTGATAGGATTTACTACTTTGGTCCACATGATGAGTATTTCTGTTTCAGAAATAACGAAGAGAAAATCCTTGTTAATACTTATTCTTTAATGAGCTACAATAAAAAGGAATTCTTTGAGAACTTTAAAAAGGTAGAAAATCCTGAGTCAGAAAAATTCTTGAAGAATAAATGGGATAAATACCTAAATCAAACTGGCTTCTTCCGGGATACCGTGATGAACTATGTAGATTCAGTTCCCTTTATTGACTGGGTCTATGGCTGTTCGCCAACTGCGGCAAGTATGATTCTCTGGTACTGGGACCCACGGGGTTATGGGAGGCTCGTTGACTACTTCTTTACCCACTGGGATAATCCTGAGGGAGAGTGGAATGAGTGTGCAAATGTTAATCGGGAACTGGCAATAAGGATGAACACCGATACATTAACAGGTGGAACAACAATCAACAATATTGGTCCGGGGATAATGCTGACCTGTAATACAAATAACGGTTATTCATTCAGTTGCCAGACTTCATCCCAGGGCGGTTCCTGGAATCAATTCCAATTTTCCTGGATAAAGACCGAGATTGATAATCAAAGACCCTGCCACTGGAATGTCTTGCATTATCAGGGAGACCCGAATTTTAATCATTCGGTTACCGCTGTTGGATATGCCTATGGTTCATCATTGCCCGATACATTTATCATTGTCCATGATACCTGGACAATAGATGAACCCTGGTGGCCCCTGTGGACCTATGCCAATGGTTATCAGTCCTATGACTATGTTGTAACCGTCATCCCCGGTGGGGCTAATTCCAACAATGTCCTTCTTGACTTTCCGATAGGTGGTGATGTCTATTCTATTCCTACCCTCTTTGCCAATCTCAAATATAAAATCCGCTGGACCAGTATGGGAAGCGAGATTGACCATATAAAGATGTGGTGGTCAAAGGGGGTCAATGGGGAGAGTTATGATTCGCTCTACTGGCATTTGATCGGTGGCTATCTGCCAAATACCGGCGAATACATCTGGACTGTTCCAATTTCGGCACTAAGCTGTTCAATAAGGGTAAATATCGCGGGGCTTGATGTTTTTGATTATCGTTATGGAGCAGATGGCAGTTTTGGCCGTAGCATTGTCCGTTCACCCAATCACTCTCCAGAGATTAATCTCGTTGGGCATTGCGATACCGATGGAAGTGCCAATGATGTTGCTTTGACCGGAGATTATGCCTTCATTGCAGATGGAACAAAGGGGTTGGTTGTTGTTGATATAAGTGATTCTTCACTACCTGAGGTCTGCGGGAGATTACCGCTACCGGGTAATTCAATCTCTCTTGCCATTTCCGGGGAGTATCTCTATCTTGGAGACCGTGAGGATACCCTGAGGATAATCTCCATTTCCGACCCGCTCAACCCGGTTCAGGTCAGTAAACTTCCGATTGGTGATGATGTCAATGATGTCTTCTTCAGTAATAACAAAATTTATATTGCAGCAAGGGCAGTGGGACTGGTTATTGTTGATGTAACCAATCCATCTGTTCCAATTATCCTTGGTACATACAATACCTCGGGCTTTGCCCAAGATGTCTATGTGTATGGAAGTTATGCCTATGTTGCGGATGCCACAAAGGGAGTCAGGGTTATTGATGTATCAAATCCACAAAACCCGCAGGAGACAGGTTTTTATGATACACCTGGCATTACCTATGGTGTCTGCCGGGTAGGTAGTTATGTCTATGCGGCAGACGGGACCGCGGGGATAAAGATATTTGATGGCTCAAACCCTGATACATTAATCCTCCTTGGTTCACTGGATACTCCCGGGACTGCGACAAAATTAATCTGGTTAAATAACTACCTCTTTGTTGCGGATGGCTCCCAGGGTGGAATAAGGGCAATAAATGTGCAAGACCCAGCAAACCCTGCTGAGGCCGGTTATATTCAATCATTCGGTTCAGCCGGTAATCTTTATATAAATGGCTCAATGGTTTATCTTGCAGATGGCGGTATCGGTCTATTACTCATAACCCAGTCACTAACCGGTATTTACGAACAGATAAATCTTCCAAAGGGAATTTTTGTGGAAGTAATGCCCAATCCCTGTTCAAGAATGGATCAGGTCAAAATTGTCCTTTCTGCACCGACAAGGACCGGATTGAGTATTTTGCTATTTGATTGCGCCGGAAGAATGCTTGGAGAGATTTATAAAGGGTTTATCGGTGAAGGTGAAAATCGGATTTACTGGCAACCCGAAGGAATTCCCGGAGGAGTCTATTTTATCAAGATAGAACTTGGCAATGAAAGGGTAATCAGAAAGGTGGTATTTACAAGATAACCAAGCAGGGTTTGTGCGGTTAAGAAAGGGGGTGATAACTTAAGGAAAAAAAGGATTTTATCAGTCTTGCATAGTAAAGTTAAAGAAAGGAGTGAAAAATGAAAAAAGTTACAACACTTATATTTGTAGCACTAATTGCCTGGGCAACAACAATGCCGGCAAAGATTGATAAGGCAAAGATGGATGATGGGGTATCAAATTATAATGGTCCTTATATTCCGGCTGACAGCAGATTCTATACCGCGGTTGACTCCTCAGTGAATGGTTATACAATGTGGACTCAGATGCAGGAGTGTCTTGCCTACAATCCACCAACAGGCAATCTTCAGTTTGTCTGTCGACACTTTGCCACGGGGAATAACCTTGATGTCTGCCAGACTGACTCTGCCTTCGCGCTTCTTGTCTATGACCCGATGGTCTATCCAGGAACATTTGGTGGTGCAAGGTATCCCTCATCGGTTGGTTCAGATGATGGCTCATATTCTTTTGGTCCCCACATTTCAGCCCCATATCTATTCCCGGGTCCTGCCTGGGGTGGTATGGTTGGCCAATTTGAGAGTGGTAGTTGGTTTTCCCAGTACTGGGATCCAGCGGTAGATGTAGGACCTGGTAATCTCAATACCCACAAGAATATCGGCAAACAGCTTCCCAACGGCGATATTCTATTCATCGGTGTTACTGCTGATGACCAGATTCGCTACAGCACCTGGTCTTATGACCTCAGCACTATGCGTGCCAATGGAGTAGTTGCTCCGGCAACCGCTTACTACTGGGGATTTGACATCAATGGTGGAATTGCCTATGTCTTCTATTATGATGACAATCTAAATGTCTATTACAAGACCACAACCGATGGAATAAACTGGTCCGCCCAGCAGTCCTATAATATGGTATGGCCCAATCCATATCCGCAGAACCTTATCTTCTGGACCCAGGCAGTTCTAACTGATGCGGGCGAGCCCAAGTTGATATTTGACAACCTTGACTACGACAACTACCAGACTGGCACATATCCGTATTTAGGAAAAATCTATGTATCACCTGGTTCGGGACAGCCCTGTTCTGAGGTCTCTACCGGTCTTGCCCGCAACTTCTATCCCACAATTGCCGCGGGTGGGAATTATCTCGTTGCCCTGTGGCACTCACCGGTGACCAATGATATTGATTCTTTAACCTTCTGGAATCTTTTCTATAACTGGTCAACCGACGGTGGAGTGACCTGGGATACACCCCACAATCTCACCGCTGGTTTTACCTACCGCCATGGTCTTGCCCAGCTTTCAAAGAGGCTGGCAACCGGTCCTGACCGTTTCTTCTTTGTCTTTGGTCAGGATATGGATGTTGACCACGACCCAATCTGGCACGTCTGGAGAGATGCTTCTGGCACCGACCATATGCGCTGGTACTGGGGCTGGGAACAGTTAGGTATTGAAGAACAAAAGATAGAGACACCGAAGAGACTCAGTCTGGATATCACACCGAATCCAGTCAATAACCGTTCCACTATCTCTTATACACTGCCGGTCTCAGGCGAGGTCTCGGTAAAGGTCTATAGTGCTGATGGAAGGCTGATCAGAACCATTGAACAGGGATATAAGAGTGCTGGTGTCTATACGAATAATCTTAATGCCGGTGAACTTCCCAACGGTGCCTATCTTGTGGTCCTGAAGACAACGAATCAAAAGATTACCGGTAAACTCGTTGTTGCCCATTAGTCTGAGGTGCTTCTAAAAAAGCAGGGGGTTATGGGCCCCCTGCTTTTTTATTTAAGTTGCATCAAATTCTGCAGGATTGGTCTATAGTTAGGGTCTTTTTTTAAGCCCATCCTCCAGTACCTTCGGGCATTGTTCAGGTCCTTTATATTGTAATAACAGATCCCAATGAGGTTGAAAACTTCAGGATTGATTTCATAGGCATGGGGATATGTTATTGCCTGTTTGAAATAGTAGATTGCCTGGAGATAATCCTTCTCTTTCATATATAGCCTTGCCAGCCCCTCAAAGATAACTGGATGGGGTGATGGTTTTTCTCTTATGAATGATTTTAATACTTCCATTGCCTCTGTAATATTGTTTTGCATCAGATAACAATCGGCAAGGTTGTAATAGACAATAGCATCCCAATGGGGTATAGCACATGCCTTCTTGAGAAAATATATGGCACTATCAAGCATCTGCCTCTTTTTATATATAAAGCCTAATTGATTTAGTGCGTAATAGAAATGAGGATTAAGACTCCATGCCTCTTTAAAATTTTCTATAGCCTTTTCTGTGTCTCCGATTTTGTTATAATAAAGCCCGGCCGTGTAGTGGCGTTCATAGGTAATTTCATCGGGTGGCAGTGAAAAGCATTTCTTCAGGTATCCCTCTGCCTCCGTTGTTCTTTGATTTTCAATCAGGGCACGGCATATTTGAATATAAGACAATGTAAGTGGTTTTTTATATGGATAACTATCTTTAAAAAATTTCATTTGAGTAAAGATTATAAAAGGGATTAAAAGCGATAGCATCTTGATTATAATTTGATAATTCTTTTTCCCGATACTATCCCAAAGTTTATAAAGAGAATAGCCGGCAAAGATACAGAAAAAGGAAATTATCGGCAATCTGTATCTTGAAGAGACAAAGATTATAATAATGGTTAGGGCATAACCAAAAAAGATTAGTATTATTAACTTTATCATTCCCTTTTCACGCCGAGATCGGTCAAAAAACATAACATAAACTATCCCCGCCAGACAAAGCGGAAAGACCAAATCCGCCCTTACCAATGGTAGTTTATTGACTGCAGAGAAATTACCGAAGAATTCTTCATCGGTATTTCTCGGAAATTCAAAGGCATTAAAGAATAGAATTGTTTTTTTTGTGGTTATCAAAAGCCAATTTAAAGGCCTTTTTATAATAAAATCTATCCCCTTTTTATACCAGAAATTTTGCTGTCTGCTGAAATCGGTGATTCTCTCGGAGAGATAGGCAACGGTCATCAGACTATCCCATTGGTAGCCGGGCTGAATTGCAATAGTTTTTTCAATCTCTGCATTATTGCCCACAAAGAAGTTTATTCCACCGTTATAAGAGATTATCACCGGTTCATGGGCATAAAGATAATTTCGCAGTGTTACTAAAAATGCGGGAATCAAGACAATTATAAAAAAAAAGACAATATATTTTATACAAAAATTCAGTGCTCGTCTCATCATAGACCAGCACCACCATAGTATAATTGGTAAAATAATTAAAAAATTGGGCAGGGTGATTATTAAAAGTCCATAACTCAATCCGGCGATACCCAGCCATTTGAACCGAGGTTTTTCAGTTTTCCAATGTTTGTAGAAATTTGATAAGCTAAATACCGAAGACAGTAATAAAAAAGAAAGGAGGACGGAAGGAAGTATCTCAAGATTCGCCTGAATAACGGGTAGATATATGGCATAAAGAAAAGATGCAATTACTGCTACTGTTTGATTGAAAATTCTTCTTGCCAGATAGTAGGTCATTAGGATAATTGCCAAATCAAGGAAGACCTGGATAATCTTAATTACATTAACTGAGCGATTAAAGATCTTCAGAATTAGGGCAATGAAATAATAATAGAATGGGGGATGATAGTATGAACCCGATATACCTAAAAAATTCTTATCAAGGATGTATTCTGCGGTCTTGATATATTCTGCGGAATCAACTATTGGAATTTCAAAGATGGGATTGTTGCGCTTCATTTCGTAGTAGTTAAAGAAACGCAGGAATAATGCAAGCAGGATTATTAAGATAAGAATCTTATTTAATTGCAATTTTTATCTAATTATTCCGAGCCAGTTGCCAAGGAGAAATTGGAGCCGGCCGATGAGCAAAGAGAGACGAGCCATTACTGTGTAACCAAAAGAAGCACCGAAACCGACCATAATGAAGATTATTCCTATATACGAAACGGGTTTCAAAATTCCTTTGTGTTCTTTTGAGAAGAAGAAGAAGAAGATTGTAGCAAGAACACCAATGAAGATTAATACTGCCCATAACCCCTGCTGCCAGTTGGCAAATAAATGGGGATAGACGACTGTACCTTGGATTTGTTTAATCACATCTGCCTGTATTATTGCGGGAATGCTTACGCCTGAAGAAAAACCCAATGCGACTGCAATTGGAATTCTTACAAGCCAGGATAATTTTGGAATGAATCTAAAGAAATAGAATAGACCAATAAACATTGGAATTAACACAAGATAATTTCCGCCCTGTAAGGGCATTATCAATCTTGGTGTCAAAATGAGGTGCCAGGTTACGGCAATCGCATAGCCATTTGCAACACCAACGAATAAATGTTCACAGAATCTATAAAATGGATTCTCTTTATAAAGAAAAGAGAGAATCCCAATCGTCAAAAATGCACCAATCCATACCCAGGGGTCATGACTCACGGGTCCTCCTTGTTGCAAAATAACCAATATTGCCAATGACAACAAGAATAAGTATCGTAAGATGAGCAATTGACTGAGAACTCATTCCCTTTGTCGCAGGTGTGGGACCAGTAAGATTATATTTTGTGTGCACAAGGTATTCATATTCAGAGGCACCCTTTAACCCTGCAATCATTCCGCTCATCTGTCCGGTCTGTAGGAATGGATAAAAATCCGGGGCTGTAACTGCGGTTGCACCTGAACCAACCTTAACCCCAAATCTTGTGTTTGCATAAACAACCCAGGATTGGGGGATTGCGCTTCCTGCAATTGAAACAATAATGCCAATGTCATTATAATTTTTTATTTTCTTCATCATTTCAAGA
>JBDRWI010000035.1:0-23672 GCA_039802265.1 Caldifarciminota bacterium
GAGGGTGATTTTTCACCTTTTTCTTACCCCTCACCCTTACCCTCTCCCACAAGGGGAGATGGATTTTTGGGAAAATTTACCTATTACGATTTTATAATACCGGCATCCCAACCCCAACCTGGCAATCACCTTTTTTGAAATCCCAAATTCCATTCCCCTCTTCACCCTTATTCTCCCTCTTTTACCCTTCTCCTTTTGCCTTTTTGCCTTCTTTAAGCCTTATATTACCCACAATTGCCTTAACTTCCTTTATCGCCCTTTTTCCCTTTCCCATTGCCCTCAGTTGCCCTTTATTGCCTTCTATATTATGTATTACGCAAAAATCTCCAAAAAGTTTCAGCTAATGCCGTTTCAAATTAAAAATGTTCGTTTCCTGTCGTAAGATAAAAACCAATGTAGGGCAAGGCTTCAGCCTTGCAAGTAATAGCAGACCTAAAGGTCTGCCCTACATTTATTATTCAATAAATAAAACATGAACTATTTGAAACAGCACTTAATAATGTCCTAAAAGTCCTTTGTCTTTTGCAATTTTTTCACAATATTTAAAGATAAAAAAACCAATTGCCAGATAAAAAAATGCTACAAAAATTGTTAATAGCAAATCGCTCAAAGGCATCTGAAGAATAGAGATTTTATTTATCATACTCTTGTTAATAAGTTTTGTGCCCAGGGTAAATGGTAATAATTTAAATCCTGGGTACTTATCAACCGGCAGGGCAATGAAACCAACAAAGATAAATTGCAAAATCTGGAAGAAAGACTGGATTTTTTTGAATATCAAACCAAGGCCACCAACAATAAATCCAATTCCATAACCACAGGCAACAGTGCAGAGTAATAAGGGAATTAAGGTCAAGAGGTCAAGGTGTAAGTATCGGCCAGTAGTTACCATCATCAATAAAAGGATGGGTATAACCCAGAAAAGACCCCAGAGGAAGTTGGCGACGATTGTGTATATTGCAACTGCACGATAGCCGAGTGGTGTCATATACAACTGTTCAAGGGTGCCTGACCTTGCCTCTTGAGTGATGCCCCAGGATAATATGCTGTAAGCACCGATTGCATAGGTCCAGACAAAGAAACCAACAATAAATGCCTCAAGGGTCTTTGCGCCGGAAGGTAGATTACTGCCCAAGACATTGTAGCCAAAGAAAAAGACCAGAAATACGAGATAGATCGTAATAATCCCGGAGATTGTATTAAATGGATAACGCTTCAATTCAATCCAATCTTTGATAAAAATCATCTTAAACAAATTCCAGTGCCTACTTCTCATCTTTCACCAACCTGAGATAAATCTCTTCAAAATCAGGCTCAATATTCTGAATTCCGAGTAATTTGATGTTATTTTTCTTAAGAATTTCAAGGACCTCATAAATCTGCATTGGTTCATCGATGTCAATATCAATACAGGTCTTTGTTTCATTTGCGATAAATCTTGTCCCGAAGAATTTTTGAGATAGTTCCATTTTAATTTTCTCATCAATTGAATTTATCACCTCAAAGCGATAGGTATTTATCGCAAAGAATTTCTTTAACCTGCTCACCGACTCATCCGCAATAATCTTTCCCTTATTGATAATTATAACCCGCTCACAGGTATCCTCAACCAGTTTCATATTATGCGAACTCAAAAGGATTGTCTTGCCTTCTTTGGCAATTTTCGTCCTTAATAATTCCTTTACTTCATTGGTGGTTTCAACATCAAGACCGAGGGTTGGTTCATCAAGGAGTAGAATCTCAGTATTTTTTATTAAGGCACAGGAGATTGCCAGTTTCTGCTGCATACCCCTTGAGAGGAAACGCGCCTCAGTATCTACCTTCTCCTTTAGTCCAAAGGTTTCAACAAGTTCTTCAATCTGCGCCTTTACCTCTTTTCGACCGTATCCCATAAGCCCGGCGAAGAATTCAAGATTCTCCCTTACACTCATCCGCCAGTAAACATTGCGATTCCCCTCAAGGACTGCGGCAATCTTCTCAAAGGCAAAATTTGGCCTTTTGATAACATCAACACCATCAATAAGTACCATCCCTGAACTGGGGTTTATCAACCGGCACAGACACTTGATAGTTGTCGTCTTACCCGCCCCATTTGGACCCAAAAATCCAACTATCTCACCTCTTTTTAAAGTAAATGAAATCCCATCAACTGCCCGCACAGTCTGGGTTTTGTTCTTATAAATTTTTGTTAAATTTTCACAATAAATTACTTTATTATTATTAAAATTATTAATCATATTGCTCATTATATTAAAATTTTTTAATTTGTCAATGAGTTGAGGATGGCAATTTTAAAAGAATCAATTTTATATCTCCCTTTAATTTCGCACCCTCAATTAGCTTCGAGATGTGCTAATAAAAAGTAAGACTTTTTCTGCAAAACCAAAGAAAGAAAGTACCTTCAATGAAAAGGACAGAGAATAATATTAGTGTTTCTAAATTCAGAGTACCAAAGCAGATTAATCTAATCAACCATGCAGATTGGTGTACTGGTGAAAATTTAATTATTGAGGCTAAAGCTTGCGGGAGGCGATTTTCAGGTATCATAACGGGTATTATGAAAGCCAAAAAGTATAAAAGAATTTGGCCAATGAGATTTGCTTCCAAGGGATTGCGTGCTTTTAGCCCTATAAATGCTCCTAATCCTGCGATAGAGTAAGAACATAAAAAACAAGCCGGTAATAGCAGTATTAATGCCAAGCTGATATTCAAAGGACACTTGAACAGCAACATTCCCAAGACAAAACTTATCATTGCAGACGGTAAAGCTGCGCAGAACTCAGCTAAGGTAAGAGCAAATACATAAGAACTTACTGAGATTGGCAAAAGAGTAAATAACTCCAATGTGCGTGTCTTTTTATGATTTGCTATCTCCTGCATTAATAGACTAATTGAGCCAACGGAAAGCGCTAAGACTATATTCCCTGTGAGCAAATAAAAACTGCCTATTGGATCAAGATTGAACTGGGAGAGTTTGAAAAACAATAAAAAACTTAGTAGAAAGAGTGGCAACACAAAGAAACGGAGAATAAAACCACTTTTTATTTCTGCCCATCTTATCTGAAACAGTAGACCTATTTCTTCTATTTTATGAAGGAAATAATTCATCATTCAACAATTATTTTGTGATAGATATCTTCTAACGTAGGTGGATATATATACATATTTTCTATATCTTTTTTCTCGTAAAGTAGCTTCAGGAGAATATTCAATTGCTCTGATTCGGTAATCAATTTCACTTCGGAGCTGTTTATAAAATATACCGGAACCGAGCATACCTGTCGTATCTCATGTATTAGCTCCTGACGTGTTAGTACATCAAGCGGTATTCTATATCTCACATAGATGGTAAGCTCTTTCCCTAAATTGTTTATTATGGTTTCTGGCCTGTCATCTAAAATTATTTTGCCTTTATTCATAAATAAAACGCGGTCAACCCTTTGTTGAATGTCTAGCAGATTATGTGTGACAAGGAATACACTTTTTCCACACTCTTTTATCGAAAAAATATAATCCCACAGTATTTTTCGCATTCCAGGTGAAAGATCGTTTGTTGGTTCATCAAGGAAAAAATAATCTGCAGACCCCATTGTGGCGTATCCAAAATTCAATATCCTTGCTTCACCCCCGGATAACGAACTTATCGGTCTTTCTTTTTTTCCGGATAAATTGAATTTGTATAAAAAATTCTCAACCGCCTGTTTAGATTCTTTATGATTCTTATGATTGAGCCTGGCGATTATATATAAAGCATTATACATAGGAAGATCTCCTAATATCCAAGGAACTTGTGGAACATAGGCAATCCTTGATTTTAATGTTTCTCTGTTTAGAATGAGATCTCTACCATCCAATAAAATATGTCCGCTAGTTGGTTTTAAAATGCCAACTATCTGTTTTACCAAGGTCGTTTTCCCAGCGCCATTAGGACCAAGAAGCGCAATTATCTCGCCTTTCTTTATTTGCAAATTGATATTCTCATTTGCCAGTACCCTTTTATCTCTTTGGCAATATATCTTTGTAATTCCTATGATTTCTATCATATTGTTTTGTCAGACAAAACATTAATTGCGTATGCTATAAGTGTCTCTTTAATTACCTCTTTGCGCATGTCACAGGCATCAAACATGGAAGGTGAAATAAACTTTCTATTTAGGATATATTCACCTGCTGGACAGCCAGTGCAATAGAATTGTAGATAACAATCAGCGCACTTTTTATATTGTGCTTTTTCACTAATCTTTCTGTACTTCCTTATAGATTTGCGAAGCGCATAATGAATTTTATCAAAGTCACTAAATACATTTTCTATCTTAAACTTATTTAATCCAACGAGTAATTGACATGGATAAATATCTCCTTTTGTTGTTATTGTGAAATTTGATACCCCAAAGTCACAAAACAATTTGGATGGAGAAGTTGATAAAATTTGGTGCGTAAATATTTGCAACCGTCGAATAAATTTAATTCTTTCGTCAATGTATATGTTTTCTGATATTCTGTTGACGTCACGTATTCTCTCAAATTGTAATGAAGTTGCAATAGTCTGGGAAAGTGACAGTGAATCGTTTTTTGAAATAACGGGGACAACAATAACATTAGTAATTCCAAATCTCTTTTCGAAGTAATCTTGCAAATCGGAAGGCGAGATGCCTAAAGTGAGATGTTTTTTGGTATAGGTAACTTCCACAGATATTGGTTGACCATACGGTTTTAAAATATCTATATTACGAGAAATAATTTGGAAAGATGGTTCACCGTTCTTAAATGGGCGTTGGATATCATTAATACTTGCCGGCCCATCACAACTAACGATTATATTAAGTTTTTTTTCGCTGGCTAACAATTTTATTAACTCTTGGATTATACCGTTAGATACTGCAAGACTCGTAACTATAACAAAATTGGGGTTCATTTTAATCTTACCAGTTAAAGCCAAATAATTTATTCTTTGAATGACATACTTAATGCACGATAAGTTAAGGAGTGGCTCACCCCCAAAAAACTGTATAGAGTAAATGGCAGGGGAAAATTTTGTAAAAACCGAAATGATTCTTTCCGCTGTTTTAATAGACATTGAAGATGAATCACCATAAGTTCCGTCCTTAGCGTAACAATATATGCATCGTAAAGTGCATCGCTGGCATATAAGTAGATTTAGACGTCGCAGATATCCGTTATTTAAACAAATATTTTTCCGATCGTCTAAAAGAACTTCTAATTCACTCTTCACTTTATTTATTACAATCGCATTTTTTATGACAATTTTTTCTATATCTTCTGGGTCGTTACTGTTGAGCAATTCATCAAAAAAGTTTGTATGCAGTGTGTCCAATTTGAATATACTAAGTGAAGGGCTGTGCCAAAGAATACTCATAGTCTTATCTTTTGTAGTAAATAAATAAAGATCCCTTTTGATCTTGTTATAGTTTTTATATAATAGATCAATTATTGTTCTCATAATTATATTATCTAATTTCAATCTAAAAACTTTTTATCTTCATAGAACTAAAGATAAACAACATCAAATTCACTTTATTAAACTAATTATATATACAGTCCCCCCTCCATAAAACCTAGTGAGGAGGGACTGCATTATCTTACGCGGTGAGAAGATTACCACACTATGCCACTACATGAACCGCCACAAGCAATAACACCGCAGCCACCAGCACCGGCACCAACGGTCTGTTTTGAATCTCCATTTAGTCTGATCATCTTATTCACCCCCTTTCATTCCACAATTTTGTGGAACGCTGTTTAACCCGTATCCAAACCTTAATCCAACAATCATCTGTTAAACATATATAGCAATAAGCGTGCCAGGTATAGACTGTTGAAATTTCAAGAGTTTTAATTTCTTTACTGACATCCTATGTCAGTGGGTTATCCACATTTTACTACAAATTTTTAAAAAACTCTTGAAATTTCAAAAATTTTCTTACTGACATAGAATGTCAGTTTTTTGACATAAAATGTCAGTAAAATTAAAATTTGCCATTTTTCACCGAAAAATCCAAAAACTTATGAAATTTCATCGCTTTCCACTCAAAATCTATGCATTTTTTGATGATTTTTGTAGTATTCTACATTTTTACGGGAATAAAGCATGCCCTGATGAAAATCAGGGGCCCCTACTCCAATATATAAACAAAAAGATACATCCAAGGGCTAAGGCCCTTGCAACCACAGATTCTTCGGCTCCGCCTCAGAATGACAGATAAGGCTCACCTTGATTTCTATTTTCTTTTATCATTTTCAAATACCGATAGAGTTGACGCTCAGAAAGATTGAGTAATGAGCAGGTCTTTTTAATGTCCTTTTTATTTGTGACAAAGCATTCATAGACTAATTTTGCCTTATATTGCCTAACTTTTTCTTCTATTGAGAGAGGTCGAGCATATTCTAATCCCAAATCCTCAACATCAATATATTCTTTCCGGCAGGTAAAGAATGCCTGTTTTAAAATTCCTTCGAGTTCTCGCACATTACCCGGGAAGTCATAGTTCATCAGACACTTTTTTGCCCGCTCCGTTAATCCGGCAATGAAGCCTTTATGATTATTTCTTATCTTTTGCAATAGATGCTCAATCAAATCAGGAATTTCTTCTCTCCGCTCACGCAGAGGCGGGATTTTAATAACCGGCGAATGGATTCTGTAGTATAAATCTTCACGGAATTTGCCCTGTTTTACAAGTTCTTCAAGATTTTGATTTGTCGCAAAGATAAATCTGACATTCACAACCCGCTCTTCGTTGCTTCCCAGGGGAATCACCCGCTTATCTTCCAGAACCCGCAAAAGTTTTGCCTGGACATCAATGGGCAATTCAGCAATCTCATCAAAGAAGAGCGTGCCCTGATTCGCATATTCAATCTTCCCAATCTTATCATATCGGGCATCAGTGAATGCCCCTTTTCTATAACCGAACAACTCGGATTCAAATAGTGTTTCAGGTATTGCTGCACAGTTTACAACGACAAACCGCTCACCAGCCCTTGCACTTGAATTATGAATTGCCGATGCAAGCAATTCCTTACCGGTGCCACTTTCACCAAAAAGTAAAAGATTTGTATCCTGGCCGGCAAGATGCCTTGCCCTTGTCTTTATCTTCTCTATTCCAACTATGTCATCAAATGTATAATTTGCTCCAAACAAATTTATTTTTCTTTTGTTTTTTGCTTCTGTAATTGGCTCAAGAATAAACAAAAATTTATCATTATATTCCTTGCGTATGACCAAAAAACTCTTTTCCAGTCGTTCTGATTCAAAAATTTCAT
The DNA here is from genome assembly GCA_039802265.1 of Caldifarciminota bacterium. Taxonomy (GTDB): domain Bacteria; phylum Hydrothermota; class Tepidihabitantia; order SM23-42; family JAOAFX01; genus JBDRWI01. Next base: position 7,279 of record JBDRWI010000035.1, read on the forward strand.
TTATTATTGTTCCGGGTCTTAAAATCTTCTGGTCAAAGGTATGAAGAATGTTTTCTCCGGATTCAAGTTTCAAAAAACTTGTTGCCTTGGGACTCAGCCATCGGATAAAACCATCCTGTTCTGTTACTACCATAATGACATTCAGGGTGTTGACCAGAGAGATTAAGAAATCGCATTCGATCAACTTTTTGTATTCCTCTTCAATTAATTTTGCCAGAATCTGCACAAGGGCAAAGGTATGGGGATGTCCCTTCTTTTGAGGATGAACAATAACAACGGCGCCTAACAATTCTCTTTTATAAAAAATTGGGGCACTGAAACACGAGCCATTTTGAAAAATTTTTAGATAGTATTCTTTGCCTGAAACATAAAATGGAATTTTGTATTTCAAACAGAGTGCCACTGCATTTGTGCCGGCATCTTTTTCCTGAAGCGAAACACCTTCTATTAGTCCAATTTTCGAACGGGTCTTCAATACTGACAAAGGACCCACTGCCTTCAGGACATATCCTTCTTTATCAGTTAGGACAACAATTGACCCGCATAATTTAAATGTCTCACTACAAAAATTCATCAGTGGTAATGCAGAATTGATATAGGTTTGAAGCTCTCTCTGTCTTTTTCCAATCTCCTCAGAAGAAAGCCTTCTCCCCAGGTAGTTCTTGCTTCTGTCCAGACCACAGGAACTACAGAAATTTTTTGATCTCTCAATTAACTTTTTTCGGTTATGAATTATAGTCTCCATTAATTTTTGCCTCCCTTTCGCCGTTCTCTTGCCAAGGTTTATCAGTCAAAAAATATGATGGCGCAAGAGAATTTATTCCGTTGGGGGCCATCATACAATTGGGTATAGTATATTCAAAAAATGTAGTGCGTCAAGATGAATTTAAAAGATGAACCATAAACTTAAGTCTACCAACAAGAAGATTTCTGTTCAAAAGTTAATTCGCGCCAACCCTCAAAAGATTTACGCCTGATTTAATCTGGGATAGCCGCGCTTGGGACTAAAATAAAATTGTTGCTTTAAGATACAATATTATCGTTCGATTTTCACAAACCGCATGAACTGTTCACCGTCACTCACAAAATAGACACCAGAGTTAAGGTCAGCGCCAATTTTGTCGGTTGGATATGTTCTTATAATTCTTCCGCTGATATCGTAAACCGTACAGTATTTTTTTGTACTTCCTTTTAGGATTGCAAAAGAAGACACGGGATCTGGAACAAGAAATATATTATTTACAATTTTACGCTCTCTTCTATTATCTTTAATCGTGCCTGGATAATATTCATATGCACCTATATCCCAGTAAAGCCCTTGGGGCCGTGCTACACCAATTATATCATACAAGACTTCAAGGAGTGAATCACCACTGTCAATTGCTGGAGAGAGGGGTTGGAGTCTGAAGTCATTATTTATGGAATCAACAAACATTGGGTCCTGATTCAGGATATCATGCGGGCCAACTACGGTCGGTGGATTGGCGCCAAAGATAAGGTTATAATCGCCGGATGCAGTTGCTGTATCAGTCCACCAGTAACTGGTATTGGTGTTGAAAAAGATGTTGTTTCTTACATCTTCATTCTGCGCATACTGACCACTGAATCCAACGCCGTGCCACTGGATATAGGCAAAGGTGTTGTTGTAGACCTTTATATTAGAGATATTTTGAACACATAACCCCCATGCCCCACCCCGGGCAAAGATGTTATTTTTAAAGATAATATCATGGGAATTATGATAGTAATTTGCTGAGCCCATAAATCCCTGGTGAAAATCAAAACCGCGATTGCCGTCAATCACAACATAACAGGCGTGTTCACCATTATTATCAAATGTCTGGAAACAGTCAACATGGGCAGAGCCAATTGAATCAAAGTTAGTCCCGTGAAAATAATTATTTTTAAATAGAATACTATCACCGGCAAACCTTGTATAATCACAGTCTCCGGATTGGTAATAGAAAAGGCGTTCAATTTCATTATTTTCAATTATCCAGTTCGTTCCCTGGGCACATATCCCCATCTGGCAGTGAAAGATTTTATTGTTTGCAATGTAAATACCTCGCGGCCATGGCTGTGACCAATTCCCCTGGATTGCGGGTTTTCGGAAATTTGCAATGTAGTTATCAACTATCTCAACATTATCACTGCTGATGAATATTCCAAAATCCCGCCAGCCGGTTAGAGATGTATCCCATTCAATATTAAAACCTTCAATCCGTATATAACTACCCGCATTCGGTGAATTTGTATCAAAACCCCAGGTCGTGGCGGACCTTCTTGGATGGGATTTGAAGACAATCTTTTGTGCAGGTGTGCCTGAATGTTGTAAGAGAACCCTTTCTCCATAAAATCCTGGAAGGACAAGCACCGTGTCGCCAGCAATGACTGTGGAGCAGGCATGATTTATATGGCGCCAGGCAGAGTCCGGGCTTGTGCCTGACAAATTGTCATTACCATTGACTGAGACATAATAGGTTGCGCCATAAGCGCAGGTCAATAAGTATGCATATATTATTATTCTCATCCGAACCTCCAATAATTATGTCAGACATTGAAACTTATAATCAGAGAAATCTGGATTCTAAATTTTCAGTTATGATTCCCGAGCAGATTCGGTTTTCAATACTTTCCTTAAGATTCTTCAACCTTTCGGGCTAAGAATGGCATTGCGACACACACTCTTTAATTTTGCAACATATTATTCCCTTGAATATATACGCATAACTGAGCCTAAAAACCGGCAAATTAAACCTAAAAATTGAACTCAAATTCTGGTGGATTCTTCAATGTAGCAAGGGCTGAACAGTATTTGTCTCTTGAAAGTTCAAATGCCCGCTGGAGGTCCTCTCTTTTGTAGTCCCCTTCACACTCTATTTTGTATTTTATCCTTAAGTAGCGTCTTGGATGCTCAGGATTCTTTTCTCCTTCCAGGGTTATCTCAAACCTCTCTATCTTACCGCCCTTTTTTTGTAATATTGCTACAATATCCATGCCCATACAACCACCAAGTGCCACAAGGAGTAAATCCATAGGTTTAAATCCCTGATTCAATCCGCCTGAAGCGATATCAGTATCTACAACTATACTATGATTTTGCTCATCTATTGCAGTAAATTGCAATCCATTTTTATTCCAGATAAGTTCAACCATATTTTTATTCATTAATCAATGTATCAATCAATGCCTCAAATACCGGAATGAGTTCATCCCCGAAACCAACCTGGGTCTTTCTTGTCTTTCCTTTTTTATCCAAAAATATTGTATGGGGGATTGCCCGAACGGCGTATTGCTTAAAGATTTCGTTTGTGCCTAAAAGCAATGGATAGTTAATACCATTTTCATCCCGGAATCTTTTCAGGGTTTCAACATCTTCATTGCTAATGCCCAGGATTACAAGCCCGTTTTCTTTGTATCTTTCATAGAGGGAAACCAGATGGGGTATGCTCCTCCGGCAGGGTGGGCACCAGGTTGCCCAGAAATCAATAATGACTACCCTTCCCTTATAATCTGATAGACTTACCGAACCTCCATCAATTGTGGGCAGGGTAAATCCTTTATTATTATTTACCTCTTTTGATTTTCCACTGCACAGAATCAGCAAAAGGGCAAAGGGTATGATTATCTTTATGTATTCTTTCATTTTTCACCACCTTTCCGGGAGGCAACCTCCCTTTTTATGTCTCTTTCACCACCAAGATATTTTTTTATCTTTTTGATTAAAATCTCTTTTGAAACCGAGCCGATTATCTTTTCTTTTATCTTTCCGTTCATAAAGAAGATTAATGTCGGAATATTTTGAATGTCAAACTCATTGGCAGTTTTAATTTCATTATCAACATTGACCTTTCCAATATTTATCTTGCCCGCGAAAATTTCATCAATTTCTTCCAAAATCTGGGTTACGGTGATGCATATTGGCGACCATATTGCCCAGAAATAGACAAGATACGGCAGATTTGATTTCTCAACCTCCTGAAAAAAGTCTATATCAGTGAGTTCTTTAATCATCTTACCCCCTATGTTTCACGTGAAACATTAAAAGGTATCCTCATAGCCAATCTTTATCATTCTATTCAATTGTTGACCCTCAATATTTTCCAGTAGGTCCCTTAGGTCAAACTCAAAAAATAGTTGTTCATAAAAGATGAATTTGAGCCCGGTATTGAGATAACCAGTATCATTGTAATTATCGTCATTAAAATTTGGCGTGAAATCAATCAAGAATTGCGTTGAACTAATTTCAAAGATTATACCCCCAAAGATATCAATCCTGCCGCTCTGTTCAAAGGAGTAGTTTATCCCGAAACTCGGAATAATTTTGAATTCCGTATAGTCAAAATTTTTACCTACCTGACAATAAAGCCCTTTTGACATTATTGCATATCGTTCTAAACCCGTATCATATTCTCCGTATCCCTGATTATCGAACCCCAAAATAAAAGAAGGAAGTAGAAGATCTGGCTCTAATACTGCGAGTCTTGCCTGAACGCCTGGATATTTGTAGAATCCAGGGTTGCCGGCGCCGATAAGATTTGATGCACCATAACTCATCCCGAGGAGTAATCTATTCCAGAGTCCAATGCTCCCAAATCCAAGGATTTCACCCTTAGGACCAAACCGCAACTGGAGTGAATATTTACCATGTTCCATGATGTTAATGTCGGGTTGGTCAACGATATAAAGATTGAGCAAAAAAAGAACCACCATTTTGCCTCCTTGGAATTTATATTCCTCCTAGAATCTTTAATGAATCTTCTCCAAATATCTCCCGGATTTTTTCTAAGACATCGGGCTGGGGATTTATTTTTAATGACCGGGACCTTATCTTTATTGCCTGCTGACTTTCATCTTGAATTCTGAACCAGATTTCGCACTCGCCGCGATATTTATTTACTAGTTCATAAAAGGATTTAAGATGAACCTCTTTAATCTTCTCTTTGTTGCAGTCAATGACTATCTTTCTATAATAATTACTCGCCATTGAAATTGGAATTACAGTAGCGGCTTTGAAACTCTTCTTATCCTCTTCCCCTGATACCCAGCCTTTGATTATAAGGGGTGTGTCCTTTTTCAATAAAGAGCCAAACTGGGCATACACATCGGCAAAGACAAAGACATCAATCATTCCATCAAAATCTTCAATGGTAATTATCGCATAATCCCTACCATTCTTGTCTTTTTTTATCTTTTTTGAGTGCAAGATGCCGGCGATTGTCAGACTATCTCCATTCTCAACCTCTTTTAACCGGCTTATTGGAGTTATTCCAAATATTCTAAATTCATCCTGATACTTCTCAAGGGGGTGTTGAGAAAAATAGAATCCAAAGGTCTCTTTCTCAAGGGCGATCTTTTCGTAATAATTCTCATCGGGTTTCTCCAGTTCGCCTTGAGCCTCGGTACCGAATAGTGATTCCTGAGTTCCCGGTGGCTCTTTCCCCAAGAATAGATCAATTAATTTCTTGATATTGGATTCAAATTTACTGAATGCACCTGATTTGATGAGTGCCTCTAACCCCTTTTTATTGAGATTCTTCATCCGCATCTGAAAGTCAAAGAGTGATTTAAACTCCCCTCTTGAGCGTTCTTTTATAATTGACTCCACAAAGGGACGCCCCAGATTTTTCAGTGCTCCAAGTCCATATCTTATACCATTCCCCTCTTTTGTAAAATAATAAAAGCTCTTATTGATATCAGGTTCAAGGACTTCAATATTGAGCCTCCTTGCCTCTTTTATCAAGACATAAAGTCGGTCAGTATCATTTATCTCACTATTCAATGAGGCAAGGATAAAATCTAATTTATAATGGCACTTAAGATAAGCTGTCTGGTATGCAATGACCGCATAGGCAGTGGCATGGGATTTATTGAATCCATAGCCGGCAAAGGGAGCAATGTTCTTAAATATCCTTTCTGCCAGTTCCTTTGAAATTCCATTTTTTTCTGCCCCTGATATAAACTTTTCCCTCATTTCGTCCATCAGCTCATAGATCTTTTTTGCCATTGCCCTTCTTAAATTGTCCGCCTCAGCCATAGAAAATCCAGCAATCTCGGCGGCAATCTGCATAACCTGCTCCTGATAAAGAATAATACCATAGGTCTCTTTGAGGATTTTCTCCAGTTTTGGATGTAAATAATCAATCTTTTCCGGATGCAATTTATTTTCAATAATCTTCTGGGGATTTATATTTCCCATAGGTCCGGGACGATAAAGGGCAATTATCGCAATCAATTCTTCAAATTTTTCAGGTTTGATACTCTTTAATAACTCCTGCATACCCTGGCTTTCAAGCTGGAATACCCCGATCGTCTCGCCATTTTTGAGCATCTCATAGGTAGGTGAGTCATCAAAAGGGATATCTTCCTTTTTCTTACTGATCGCCTTGAGACATTCATCAATTACAGTCAGGGTGCGCAATCCAAGTATATCCATCTTCAAAAGTCCAATATCTTCCAGAGAATTTTTGGCAAACTGGGTACAAATCTCCCCTTTTTCAGGATTTTTGAATAAGGGGACATACTCCAAAAGTTCCTTTGGGGTAATTACAACTCCCGCTGCATGGGTTGCCGGGTGGCGTGCAAGACCTTCCAGTTTTTTTGCGATCTCTATCAACTCCCGATACTCCTCTTTCGATTCAATTAGTGTCTTGAATTCTTTTATATTACTTATTGCCTCATCAATGGTGGCATGAAATGGAATTAACTTTGCCAGTCGGTCGACTTCATTATAGGGAATATTTAAAACCCTTCCAACATCGCGTACCACGGCCCTTGCCTGCATAGTCCCGAATGTAATAACCTGGGTCACATTCTTTTCTCCGTATCTCTTTTTGATAAAATCAATCACTTCATCCCTTCTGGTATCGCCAAAATCAACATCAACATCGGGCAGACTCACCCGCTCTGGATTCAGGAATCTTTCAAAGAGTAAATTATACTTTAATGGATTAACATCCGTAATACCCAGGGCATAAAGAACCAGGCTTCCAACTGCTGAGCCACGCCCTGGACCAACCGGAATGCCCTTACTGCGGGCAAATTGAATGATATCGCGCACGATCAAAAAGTAACCGGCAAGCCCCATCTTTTTAATCACCGAAAGTTCGTAGTTTAATCGGCCTTCAATCTCCACGTCAATCGCCGGAAATTTTTCTTTTATCCCTTCAAATGCCAGTGCCTTTAGATAATCAAAGTCCGTGAAAAATTGTTCTGGCCTCGGAAAGACCGGTAATTTTACATCCCTTCCGGATGTATCAATCAATAGATTACACCGCTCTGCAATTAATATTGTATTTGTTATTGCCTCGGGTAAATCCTCAAATCTTTTTACCATCTCTTCCGGGCTGCGGAAATATGCCTCTCGGGTCTCAAATCTCAGGCGTTCTTTATCGGAAAGGACCTTTTTTGTGCCGATGCACAAAAGAACATCATGGGCTTTATAATCTTCACTTGAATAATAATGGCAGTCATTTGTTGCCACTATCGGGGCGTCAAACTCCCGGCTTAAATTTACCAGTTCACCAATCACCTTCTCTTCATTTTTCAGTCCCAGGCGCATAATCTCAAGGTAGAAATTTTCCTTTCCTAAAATTTCCTGGTATTCGCCGAGTGCCTTCTTTGCACTTTTCGGGTCACCCGTTCCAATGTAGTAGGGAACTTCTCCCTTATAACAGCCAGATAAGGCAATCAGACCCTTACCATAGTGCTGGAGGAGTTCTTTATCAATCCTCGGTTTGTAGTAAAAGCCCTCAAGATAGGCAAGGGAAGAAAGCTTAATGAGATTTTTATAACCGGTTTCATTCTCACAGAGCAGGGTAAGGTGGAATGAAGATTCAGGAATCTTGGTATTCTTTGACTGATCAAGACGGGATTTTGGTGCAATATATGCCTCCATTCCGATTATCGGTTTAATCCCCGCGTTTCGCGCTGTTTTGTAAAATTCAATAACACCGAAGAGATTCCCATGGTCAGTGATGGCCAGGGCATTCATTTTATACTTACTGGCAATTTCAATGAGTTTTTCAATAGCCATTGCCCCATCAAGGAGGGAGTATTCAGTGTGGTTATGGAGATGTATGAACGGCATCAGGAATTTAATCTTTGGAGATAAGGAATGAGTCTCATACTATAATTTTGTATCAAGAGGCAGATGGAGAGGGTTGGCACAATAGATTTCTTTACACCTCGGGCAAAGTATGAAGACAAACTCTTTATAAACTTCTTCCTCAAGCAAGTCTTCAGGAATTGATTTGATCTTTTCAAATTCTTTATTGATATCAATATTCCCCTCTTTAATATTTATTATTCCATCAAAGTCAGCCAGGACTTTAATCAGGAGGCGATAAAAAAGGTCTCCCGGATTGATTATCTTTTGGCAGCGATCACAGATCTGCGAGGCCATAACTTATGAGGGTAAGGATAAAAGCACCCTTTTACATATCTCCTTTAAGGTCTCAAAGACTCCGATTCCTTGAACCGCTACAGCCTCAAAATAGGGATATTTATTCTGGGGATTCAAAACCTTCTGGAGTTCTTCAACTGAAGTAATGTTGGGTAGGTCTCTCTTATTATATTGGATAATCAGCGGAATTTTCTCAAGTGACATATTATATGTCTTTAAATTGTCTTCCATATTCTGGAATGATTCAATATTTTCATCAAACCTCTCAATCTGGGAATCGGCAACAAAGACAATTCCATCCGCACCTTTTAAGATTAGTTTTCGGGAGGCATTATAGAATACCTGTCCGGGCACGGTATAAAGATGGAATCGCGTCTTGAATCCCTTGATTGTGCCCAGGTCAACAGGCAGGAAGTCAAAAAATAGTGTGCGGTCAAGTTCGGTGGCAAGGCTGATTAATTTTCCTTTTATCTCGGGATTGAGTTTTGAATAAATATATTTTATATTCGTCGTCTTGCCTCCGAGTCCCGGACCATAGTATACAATCTTGCAATTGATTTCCCTTGATGCGTAGTTAATTAAGGCCATCAGTGCTATTAAATATTGATTGTGTTTTGCGCATTTCAAAAACCAAATAACTTATCCAATTCGTCTTCGGCCGCCTTTGTAAAATCCATATCAAATGGTTTCTGGTTAGTTTCGGTCTTACCAATTTTTGAAAATATATCTTCAAATATCTTTTCCAGTTCCAGTGCGGTATTCTTTGCCTTTACCCGAACCAATCCCAGTGTCGTGCGCTGGTCAAAAATTACCGCCAATATTACCCGATTGGCAATCAAACAGACATATAAATTTTCCTTCTCGCCCTGATGGAATAATGTGGAAAATTCCTTCTCGCCAATCAAGGAGGCAAGCTGGCTGGTGGCCGCAAAATCTGCGGCCGAGAGTGTAGCAAATGAAGAAACATCAAGCCGTGTGGTATCACCGGCTGAGGTGATAAGTTGACCGGCCTTATCAATAAGGAGAATAGTTCGGGCATTTGTTCCCTGCAACAGGCGATTCAATGCCTCGGTTATTGCCCAGAAGTCCTCTTCAAATATATTAAGACCTTCCTGCATCATAATATTATAAATAGAATTTGACAAAAGTCAAGCACGAATTCTCAATGGGGCGTTAAAAATGGATTCCCCTAACTATCTGTTGACAAGGGAGTGATTTTTATTATAATGGCTTTGAGGTGGAAAATTAAGCTTTCTGTTATTATTCCGGTTTATAATGAGAGTGAAAATATCAACCGCCTGATAGCGGCTGTAAAATCGGTAGCGATAGCAAAGGAGATAATTGTAGTAGATGACTTTTCTAATGATGGCACAAGGGAGAAGTTGAAGGATATACCGGATATAGAGGTTTTATTCCATGAGAAGAATATGGGCAAGGGTTCAGCAATAAGGACCGGATTAGAACATGCAACGGGCGATGTGGTCATAATCCAGGATGCGGACTTAGAATATTCACCAAATGATTATTCAAAACTACTTGAACCAATTCTTAAAGGCGAGACCAGGGTTGTCTATGGTTCAAGGATTCTGGGCAGGGGCAAGTTTTTAAAAAAGAGTTATTTTGCGAATCGGGTCCTGACCTTACTGACCAATTTATTATTTAAGGGGCATATCACTGATATGGAGACCTGTTATAAGATGATGGATAGAAAACTGATGCAGAGCTTGAATCTTGTTTCATCACGCTTTGAGATAGAGCCCGAGATTACCTGCAAATTACTGAGAAAAGGGATTAAAATCTTTGAAATTCCGATTTCGTATTATGGGAGAACTGCCGGCAAAAAAATCGGTGTTAAAGACGGCATCCAGGCGATATGGAATATAGTAAAATGGAAGATAAGAAAATAATGGAAGTGGTTATTGGGTTTGGAATTTTGTATGGTCTTAAGGCGTAGTGATATGGTAGGATATTTTACTTGTTATTTACCCAATGACCAAAGAACATACCAGCAACTATACACGATAACCAATAACGAATTTTTATGAAGGTTTTATTCGTTGCCACTGCATTTCCCAGATACAAGGGTGATGTGATCACACCCTGGATGATTGAATTGATTGAGCGATTGCGGAATAAAGGGATAGAAGTGGCGGTTTTTACTTCTTCTTATCAAGGATTGAAAAATCAAACATGGAATGGAATGCCTGTTTATAGATTCCGATATTTCCTCAAGAAATACGAGCGATTAACCCATGAAGAAACAGCAGTGGATAGATTCAGCAAGGGTGGATTTAATATATTATTGAGTCTTTTTTATGTTATTTTCGGAACAATCGCAATCGCAAGATTGGTTTGCTCAAAAAAATTTGATATTGTCCATATTAACTGGCCCTTTCCCCATATACTATTCGGGGTCTGTGCCAGGGCAGTATCAAGATGTCGGGTCTTTGCTACATTCTATGGTCTTGAAATCCGTTGGTTGAAAAAGAAATTTCCGTTTTTAGTCAAACCGTTCGCTTATCTTGTAAATCGTGCTGATGTGATTACTGCAATCTCAAATCACACTGCAAGTGAATTGCAAGGGATTGTAAAAAAAGAGATACCAATAATACCATTCAGTATTACGGTTGAGTCATCATCCGGTACTGTCTCTGATGAAAATTTTATTCTATTCGTGGGCAGGCATGTGGAGAGAAAGGGTGTGCATATATTGATTGAGGCATTTAAACTCATTCATAAAGAGATTCCACATAATTTAATAATTGTAGGTGATGGACCAGAGAGGAAGAACTGGGAAAGAATTAACCAGGATTATGGATTGAATGATAGAATAAAATTTACCGGCTGGGTCTCTAAGGAAGATTTGCATAATTATTACAGAACATGCAGCTTCTTTGTCCTGCCGGCAATCTATGATAAACATGGTGATACCGAAGGGCTTGGCGTTGTGATGATTGAGGCAATGAATTATTCAAAACCGGTAATTGCGTCAAATGTCGGCGGGATAACTGATGTGGTGATAAACAGGTATAATGGGATTCTTGTTAAAGATAATGACCCAAATGAACTTGCAAAAGCAATAAAAGAACTTGCTTATAATAAAAAACTCTGTGCAGAACTTGGTATGAATGCAAAAAAGACTATTGAAGAAAGGTTTAATTGGGATAAAATAGTTACTAAACTGATAGGATTATATGAAGCAGATAATTGAGGCTTTATTGATTGCAACTGATACCCCGCTCAGTTTAGAGCGGATTGCCGGGATTATCAATTGCCCGGAAGAAGAGGTGAAGAAGAACCTTAAGATATTAAATGAAGAATATAAACAGACGGGCAGGGCATTTGAGATTAAAGAAGTCGCTGGTGGTTATCAGATTTATACATTACCTGAATATGCAGATTATGTGGGCAAATTGAAACAGAAGAAGGAAAAATTATCAAAGGCAGCGCTTGAGACATTAGCAATAATTGCGTATCACCAGCCGATTACCCGCGCAGAAGTGGAAAAGGCGAGGGGTGTTGATTGTTCTTATATTCTTGATAGTCTGATGGAAAAGGGATTGATTAAGACCAGCGGTAGGTTACCAACTCCAGGTAGACCAATAAAATATGTCACGACTAATGAATTTCTAAGACACTTTGGAATTCGGGATTTGAGCGAGTTGCCCAGGGAAGAGGATTTTGCTGAACCAGCAATTGAAACTATGCCAAGTTCTCAGCCTGCCCAAGAACCGGTTGTAGAAGAAAAGCAAGAAAAGGTTGATGAGGAGATAGAAGAAGAATTCAAAGACCTCACAGATTAATGTCAATAAAGCAAGAGATTAAAGAATTCTTAAGAAAGTTCGGGGTAAAAATCATTGGCTTCGGTAATATTCCTGAAGATGCTGAGATACTTGAAATAAATTATAAATACCCCAAGGTGATCGTATTTGGTTATTCAATCTCAGAGGGTGTCTTAAATACAATAAAAGACCATCCAACACTCATCTATAAACAACATTACAAAACCGTTAACTGGCTTTTAGACCAGACTGCCTACCACCTTGTTCAATTTATTGAAGAAAAAGGTGCAAAGGCGATTGCGATCCCTGCTTCCCAGACCGTGGACTGGCAGAATCAGAAGGGTCATATTTCCCATAAACTTCTGGCAGTTGAATGCGGACTCGGGTTTATCGGCAGGAGCGGACTTGTTGTGCATCCGAAATACGGGGCAAGGGTCAGGTATATCTCTGTTCTTACCGACCTTGAATTTGAGCCTGAGAAAAAGCTCAACGGGGATTGTGGAGATTGCAAAAAATGTATAATCACCTGTCCGGCACAGGCAATAAGTGAACAGGGTGTGGATTTAAAGAAATGTCTGGCAAAATTAAAGGAATTTGCCAAGATGCCGGGGATAGGGCAGTATATCTGTGGTATCTGTGTAAAGGTATGCAATGGAAAGCGTTAACAAGATTTTCCTCTCCCTTGAGGGGAGAGGATTAAGGTGAAGGTGATCTGTGGAGATGGTTTTGAAATCTTTAGGATGATAAAAGACAATGGCAGAAATTCATAAACCCCAAAGAGTCCTTGCCTTTGCTGGACTGATATTTTTTAAAGAATTCAATCCTGATTCGGCACTGGAACATTTGAATGAATTGCTCGGTAGGGTGATAAAGAAATCAGAAATCATCCCTTTTACTCATACTACATACTACAATAAAGAGATGGGTGAAAATCTTCTAAGGCAATGGGTATTATTTGAAAAATTAATATATCCTGATTTGTTGATTGAATTGAAGCATAAATCAAATGAGATTGAAAATAGATTTCTGAATGAAAATGGCGGTAGGAAGATTAACATTGACCCGGGCTTGATTTCTTTGAGCAATATCATCCTTGCATCAACTAAAAACTATTCACATAGAATATATCTTGGCAAAGGCATTTATGCAGAAGTCACCCTTATTTACAAAGACCATCAATTCCGTCCCCTGGAATGGACATATCCCGATTATCGGGAGGCAAAGGCATTGCAATTTTTTAATGAGGCAAGGGGTATATTAAAAAATTTCCAATATTGATACAAATCTGATAAAAAATATAAGGGTGATTTTCAATTTTTCTTAAAAAGACAGCTGTTGACTTTTATTAAAATCCGAATATAATAAGATTATGAAGAAAATGATTATTATGCTAATTATATTTATAGGTTCAATCCAGGCAAATTTGAGCCGAATTAATGTACTAATGGTTGGTGATTACATTGACGACCCAGTAAATATTGAAATCTTTCCCCAGCATCTTGTAATCTTTCAGAATTATCTTTATGGTGATATATTGAAAGGCACGGAAGACTACGGAATTATAATTGCCCCGGAAGCAAAATATGGATGTATGGGTATCAAGCAGAATGGAATTATAAGCCTCGGTTATGGAATTAATCTGCATAAATTTGATATTGGCATCCTTGGATCCTGGATAGAAGGGCATCGGCACTTTGGTCTGGGACTGGGGCGTGTATTCTTTGCATCACGCGTGGACATCTCTTTTATTGTTAACAATGAAAAATATCTGAATGAAGGTTATGGCTCAAATTTCAGATTCCTCCTGCGTAAGGGTGATTATATCTTAATTCCAAGATACAGTTTTTACAACTCGTCAGAGATGTACGATTATATTTCAAATCGGATCGGGATGATGCTACAGCGATATATACTTAACGAGGGATTTGTCTTTTTCCTGTTTGAATATACCCTAAATAACGGAGAAATAAAGACGGATTTTATCCGGGTCTTCTCAGGACTTGAATTACCGTTGAATAAGACCTTCGTCTTGCGCCTCGGCACCGAAGGTGAGTTTGACCAGGATTTTGTGAGTATCCAGAAGAAACTGGAAACCGGACTGGGTTTACATATTAGGGAATTTAACATTGATTTTCATCTCAATAAAGAGAGATTTTTTAATAAAGAACTTACCTTCTTCAATTCGCTTGGATTAGATTTGAACTTTGGTAAATTCTGACGAATAGTTATTGGGTTTAGGCTGCGATGCTTGTATAAATAACTTTTTAACAAGCATCCAAACCCAAAAAACTTTTAACCATCTGTAAGGGGGTGTAGCTCAGCTGGGAGAGCAATGCGTTTGCAACGCATAGGTCAGCGGTTCGACTCCGCTCACCTCCAATTCGCTTATGGCTAATAACTACTTTCAGGAGAGAAAAGATGTAATCATAAATCTTTTTATTACCAGTCGGTGTAATGCAAACTGTCGTGAGTGTGTCAATCAAACAATCACATTAAATTCCGGGCTGGATTCTAAAATACTTGAATCTGATGTTGACCGGGACACGGCATTGATAAAGACAATTCTTAAAAAACACAAAAATTTACCTACTACAGTTTGTTTTTATGGTGGTGAACCCCTGCTTCTCCCACAAAAAATTGTTCAGATAATCCAGCGATTATCGGACAACGGTAGCGATAACCGTCTCAGGTATATGATTTACACCAATGGAGAAAATATTGCTAACTTCTTTAAAAATTATCCCCCAGTTGCTCGTAAAATCTGGATTTACGCAGTATCCATTGATGGTGATGAAGTCCAGCATAATAAATTCAGATTGGGCACGGATTTTAAGAGGATCAAAAAAAATCTGCAATTCATAAAGGAAAGATACAGGGGTAATATCCTGATGTGGTCAACATTGAGAGAAGAACAATCGTTATTAAACTGTTTCAAAGAATTTGTGAGACTGTATCAAAAGGGACTCGTCAATCATTTCTTCTGGCACTGGTTGGAAACTCCAGAGGAATTCAAAGATTTCCCAAGATATTTTGAAAGTTATACTGATGAATTTGGGGTTATTGTAGATTCTTATATCAAATATCTGAAAAAGGGAGAACTTCTCCCCATTGCCCATTTAAATGAATTGGTTTTGTATCTAATTACTAAAAAAGAACGTGGTCATACTGCCTGTGGAGCCGAACTACCCACCAACTATGACCTTATTGGTGGAAAAGTTCTGGCCTGTGTTGACCTCCCCTTTAAGCAGGGAAAGGATTTGAAAAAAAATTCCAAAAAATTATTGCGCTTCAAGAAAGAACTCGGATGCAATCAATGTGAAATTCATTTTTATTGTGGAGGACGCTGTCCGGTGCAGGTCTTCTGCGGGGCCCAGAAAAGAACCAAGCAGTATTGTGATTTATTAAGGGCGCATGTCCAAATTGTCCAATTAAGACTTGAAGAAATAAAAAATGCGCTAAAAGAGAAAAATCTAACCTTACAGGAAATTTATGACCGTTCCGCCTTTATTGTCAGATACACCGATGTAACACCTTAGATGAATAAACTGCCCCAATATAAAATGTCATTTCAGCAACATAGAATAAATCAATCTTTTATTTCTCAATTCCACAATTGAATAAAGGGAAAAATTTGTTATAATATGGTATGGCAAGAAAGTCTAACATTTCCATAGTATCTTATTTTTTTTGAAATCGTTAAGCCAAGTTAGACCCGGTGAGATATGATATTAGGTTCAGAAAACGGATTTATTGGACTGAAGAGGCAATTGTTATGGTAATGTTAAAACTTAAGAATTTGATAGAGAGGATAAAGACCAGAGAATATTGAGACTCATAACAAAATTTGATGCACAACATTTGAGATCATCAAGTAAATCGGAGTCACTGAGAATCGAAAGTAAGAAATTGAATATAAAAATTAATGATTTATAGTGTTTTTCTTGACATTTAAGAAGAATTTATTATAATAATTAAAATGAAACAGAAACTCAAAAAGTCAATTAAATATGGAACAGTGAAATCTGGTCTGGACGTAGTTAAAGAACAACTAAGTATACTTGATGTTTATCAAAAGAAAGCAACTTCGCCGCATAAAAATATTTTCGTTTTTATTGGCGATGTAAGGAAAGTATTGAAGAAATTGCCCGATGAATGTGTTGATTGTGTTATTACTTCACCCCCATATTGGCAGCAAAGAGATTATAAAC
>JBDRWI010000036.1:0-23618 GCA_039802265.1 Caldifarciminota bacterium
GCCTTACACCGGGCAATTACTGGATTATTGTGAAGGCATGGGATGCTGCGGGAAATGAGGCCAAGGATAGTATGATGGTTACGGTTCCCGGGCCAACTGTTGAAGAAGGTAAAACGGCGGTCTTTTCAAATAAAATTCCCAGCCACCTAAGAGATATCGGTCAGTTTTTGAAAAGAATTAATGGCAGATTATATGATATAAATGGCAGAGCGGTCAACAATGTATGCTCATTAAATAGCGGCGTCTATTTTATTCTCTATAACAATAATGGACTTTGTTATAAGAAGGTAATAATCGTAAGATAGCATATAAGGGTTGCTCTCTGAAATCTCAACTCATATAATCTTGAAGAGAAGTTTTGTCATAGTCCTTTTCGTCACTACAAGCACCCTAAGGGTGCGTGGCAATCTCATAGAGATTCATCACTTTGTTCGGAATGGCACTCAGTATCAGATTGCTTCGGTTATTTAATTTCCTCACAATGACATTACTACACAGCTTCTAAAGAAGCTAAATTCACCATTGACAAATTAAAGATTTTGCTTATAATATTTATGATTATAAATAAAGGATAATCTCATGCTTAGAAATTCATCTTTCAGGGGAAAGGACTACTTTACTTTACTTTACTTTACTCAAGATTCTTTTTTAATCCTTCTGGTGAGGCAAATGCGGGCTAATTTGGCCTCGGGTAAGGTGTTTATCTGCCACTCTTTCTGACGGAGAACCTTAGCCGAGGGGCGAGAATGCCTGAAAATCTTAGCATTTGCTTCTCACGAAAGGAGGATTAAAATGAGAGCAATTTCTATAATTCTCTCAATTATTTGGACGGTGATATACGCCTATGGCAATGAGTTTCCGATTTGTATAGCGAATGGAGCGCAATCAAATCCCACAATTGCCTTTGATGGAACGAATTTCTTAGTCGTCTGGCGGGACGGAAGGAATGGGCTCTACGATATTTATGGCACGAGAATTACTCCGCAAGGTCAGGTCCTTGACCCTCAAGGCATTCCAATATCTACTGCACCAAACTATCAACTGGCACCAAAGGTAGCGTATGGCAGTAATGAATATCTTGTGGTTTGGCAAGATAGGAGGAACAGTGCGGACTATCCTGATATTTATGGGGCACGAGTGACTCCTGATGGCATCGTGCTTGACCCAGATGGTATCCCAATCTTTGTTGCCGCTTTGGAACAGGGAGGACCAGAAGTGTGCTTTGATGGCACAAAATTCTTGGTAGCATGTGACTATCGGTATAGTACCCTAAACCACTATATAAAAGGGATAATAGTTGCTCCCGACGGTTCTATAATTAACACTTTTTGGATTTCACCCTCTGATGATGATAATGACCATTACTTCCCTGCTATCTGGGGTGGAACTTCAGGGTGGGATGTATACTGGATAATAAATGATGATGGTATCCTGCACAGATGGATAGATGAATCAGGAAGTCAGGGTCCGATATCAATATTTTTTGATTATTTGGGCTATTGGGTACAACATCCTGCTGTCTCCGAATGTAATGGAAGGCGCCTTGTAGTATGGCAATCTCTCAATCCTATATCTTCTGTTGATATTTATGGAAAATTTGTAGGCGGTGAATACTTTCCTATTTCTACAGCACCGGCTTCGCAATTGCATCCAGAGATAGCTACGGGTAATGCTGAGTTTTTAGTTGTCTGGCAAGATTGGCGACTTCAAGATATATATGGCGCCCGGGTGTCACCTGATGGTAATGTTCTGGAGCAAGATGGAGCACCGATTTGCATTGCACCTGATGAGCAATGTGCTCCTGTGGTCGGTTTTGCTGAGGGTCATTATCTCGTAGTTTGGCAAGACCATAGGAATGGTCAATGGGATATCTATGGTACCCTTATCAAGAAACCAGGAATATTAACCAATGATCCACTGGCATTGGCATATAATGGTAATCGCCATCTCGTAAGGAAACCAAATAGCACCGAACTACACCTTGTCTACACCGATAGTGGGTATGTAGTTTATTGTTATACACCATATCATCTTGCTTGGTCTAAGGATACAATCATAGGTCAGGGCAAATTTCCGGCAATTGCATTAAGTTCTGATGGCTTTCCCTCTATATGCTGGACCGATGATGAAGGTGGTTTATGGTATAAAAGGAAAGTCAGCGCAAATCAGTGGAGCGACATTTACCATCTCTATGACCCCTGGGCATACTGGCAGGCTCGTTTGAATTCACCGCCTTCAATCGCCATTACACCTCATACTACCGGTGATAGTGTTCATATTCTTTGCACGATGCATAGTCCGGCAAACGGACCGATAAATTGGGTTGGTGAATATGCATTCCGGATTGACCAGCCGTTGTCGGGTTCGTTCTCAGAAATTGAGGGCGGTGCTGGTGCTACGGCTGGACCGATTCGCTATAATCCATCAATTGCCCGAAGTAGCATAGATAATTCCCTCCATGCAGTCTGGCAGAGGGCTGATACAATCTGCTATGCGACAAGAGAAATTGGACAGAATTGGCAAAACTGGGGACCACGGTTTGAACAGGATGGTCTCCGCTCCGCCCATCCCTTTGTTGAATGCTATGGTGATATGGTCTATGTGGTCTGGGAGCATAAAGTGACACCATGGCTAATGGAGGATGTATATAAAGGATGGACACGCAGTGATATTCAGCCGCCGAATTTCTATTGGGACAACCTCAGCCGAACACCAAATACACCATCCCGTTATCCCGTGAATGCCTCGGGTCTATTCACTGTCTTTCAGGATAGTCCATATCCACCGATCAATGGACCTGAAGTCTATTACAAAGTCCATCCTGAAGACGAGCCTTTTAATATCAGCCAGACAATCCCAGGTTCTTATTATCCACAATCAGTGGCAAGGTTTGTCGGCACAAGGACCTATCTCTACACTGCCTGGCAGGATGGCGATAATGTTCCTTATGAGATTAAATTCAAAAAATTGCAATATATCCCAATGGAACTTCCTGCCCCTGTCTATCTCACTTCAATCAATGGCAATGAAATACCTTCTCCTTATCTTGTTGCCCGTGATAGTTTTATCTCAAACTGGCAGATTCCAGTTGATATTGGTTACCAGACGATTACCTATAGATTCCCGCTTGAGCCCGGCTATCGGTATAAAATCAAAGCGGTTGCCTATCATGAAACTTCGGGTCAGTGGCGAGAATGGGTAAAGATAGACGGTAAATTAAAACATTTAATCAAATACAATGCCTACGAGCCCGAGAGCCTTCAATTCTGGATTCCGCCGGCATTCTATAAGGATGGCAAGATTGATGTGGTCTTTGAGCGGATTTCTGGCGACTTTGCAACTGCCGGTTCAATCTACATTTATCAGTATGAATATGAAGAAGAAGCAACAGAACTTGCTTCTGGTCCAATGGCGCAGGAATCCCATACACTGAACAATATCGGTCTTGCAATCTTTCCCAATCCATTCAGAGACAAATTGAATATCAGATACACGATATCAGATGCAGGGCAAGGCTTCAGCCTTGCAATAAAAATCTACGATGTTTCTGGAGGGTTAATAAAGCAATTCAACAATCCATCTGAAAAAATCATCTGGGATGGCAGAGATGAATATGGTAGAAAGGTTACGCCCGGCGTATACTTCCTGAAAGTTGATAATCCTGATACCAAACAGACATTCACACACAAACTCATAAAACTGGAGTAGCAGGACAAACTGAGGGGGCTCAATAAAGAGCCCCCTCTGAGGGAGGAGAGATGGGAGGATGGCTCTTATTTTTCGGCTTTTTAATTTCTGGTTTCGTGCAGAAATGGTATATTCCAAAAGGATTGGATTTTGGAGCGGGAGGAAAAATTTGCAGCAGGGATGTTGACCGAGATGGGCATTATGAACTCATCTTTGCTACATATGTTGGTGGCGGATATACACTTTATTTCTACAAATATATACCACCCAACACTTGGCAAGTTGATTCGCTTCCGCATCCCAATCACCCACTTAATTTATGGGATATTGGCGATTTTGATGGTGATGGTCTTTATGATATTGTTACGCAGCGTGGCGAGGCGAAACGTTGGTGGGAGGGTATTTCCATCTTTGAATCCCCTGATTCCTTTTCCTATCCCACCCAGGAGGTCTGGCGGGATACGGTGGGACAGGGGTTAGTTGTTCCAATCTGTGTTTATGATATTGATAAAGATGGAATACCTGAGATTGTTAAGGTACTGGGTGACTACATCCACCTCCATATCTATGAATCTGTAGATGATAATCTTTATGATAAAATCGCAGAAATTACAACTTCTGTACCCAATAATTCATCGTCCACTCTCGCCTTCAGTGACTTTGATTCAGATAATCAAAATGAATTTGTCTGGGGTTATTCTGCAGGACAATACAGCATTTTTGAGTGCATTGGAAACAATTCTTACCACGAAATCATTTCACAGCAACTCCCCACCCGCAACATCAAAGACTGCTTTACCGTTCCTGATGCCGATGGTGATGGGAAGTTAGAGTTTGTGGTAAAGGGATTTGTTTTTGATACAAATCCGTTTAGTGCCTTTATCTTTGAGGCAACAGGTAATAATACCTACGAGATTGTAAAAACTTTTGTCCTTTCGGGATTAGTTAGCTGGTGGTATGGTGGTGGTTATTCTGATGTGGGCGATGTAGATGGCGATTCTGTACCTGAGATTGCACTTGAGGCTGATGCCTATGTCTATCTCATCAAATCCTGTGGCGATGATTCTTTTTATCTCTGGGACACATTACCTGGCAATTACAATGGCTCCTGTGTGCGGGTGACAAATGATTTGGATAATAATGGTTTGAATGAGATTGTAATCTCCGGCGGCAATCAGACCAGAATCTATGAGAAGACGCCTGAGGTCGCCTGGTTCTGTCCCGAGCCCTATGACACATTCTGGGCAAATGACACGGTCTATCCGCGATGGAGACTTGATGAGACAATTGCCCTTGATTCATTGAGATTATATTGGGCACATCCCCAGTTCGGTTGTCATTTGATTTATGAGGGATTACCAGCCGATACAATGTGTTCCTGGGTTGTTCCTGATACCCAGAGTAATATGGGAAATAGGCTCTGGCTTGTGGTGAAAGGCAATGGACGTTATGATTCTACATACTCGCCAGTCTTCTATATCAAGCGTGCACCAGGAATTGAAGAGACAGTGAGACAAGGAGATTTGGAGACAGGGAGACTGGAGGTTTATCCTAATCCTTTTACTGATAAAGTAACAATTAAATTCCAAATCCGAAGCACGAAATCCAAAACAAATTCCAGTCTCCAAAATCCAAAACTTGCTACTTTAAAGATCTGCGATGTAACTGGCAGGCTGGTCAGAGACTTTTCGCAGGTAACTCTAAACGGTAAATGCTCAACGGTGATCTGGAATGGCATGGATGATTCCGGTTGCAAATTGCCTGTGGGTGTCTATTTTGTGCGGTTAGAGACCGAAGGTTTCAAGAAAGTGGAAAAGGCAATCCTGTTGCGTTAATTTTTATCTGTATGCATCTGTTTCATTATCTGTTTGAATCTGTGTGTTGCGTAAGCAACCGAGAAGGCGATTCTATTAAAATAAGGGTGAAGAGGAGTGAAGAAGGGTTTCCACTTGATTTCCCTTAATTACCCCTCATTACCCTTACCCTTAATAACCCTTCTGCTTTGAAAGACTTATGGTAACGCGAAAAAGGAATAAAAATGGTGATTAGAAAAAGGGCTGTAAGATTGATTGGTGATTCAAAAAATGCAGATGCATCATTTATGGTGCTTAAAATATTATTAAATTTCGTAAGTTTTATCCTCCCCCTTGATGGGGGAGGATAAAGGTGGGGGTGAAAGATAAAATACCCCCTCACCCTTGCCCTCTCCCACAGGGGGAGAGGGATTTGATATATCCGAGGAGGTAGCTATGAAGTTCAGGAAGCATTTTATAATAATGTGTATGCTTTTTTCACTTGCAGTTGCCAAGGTGTTAGAGAATCCTGCCCAAAGGGGATTTGAGATAAAACTACATAATGTTAATCAGGTGGAGATGTGTATTTCTAATTATGGTAAATTTGCCCAGACCGCCGCAGGAGTTGCTGGACTAATCTGGCCCAAAAACACGGGTCAAACCTATGTCTTTGGTGCAGGACTATGGTTCGGGACAATAGACTCTTTGACCAAAGATACACTTGTGACAATTGGATACATCTGCACTGGTGGTGGTGCATCTGAATACTGCCCTGGTCTATCCGGTATGTCTCATCTTGATACATGCGTTAGGATTTATATGTATCCTTCCCTATGGCCGCCACCGCAGGCAATATTCCCGATGGCACCCCAAACTCCGGTTTCTAATCAGGATTCCTGGTGTTGTTTTAATGATTCTAATCCTGACCAACACATACCTAATGATACAAGACCAATAGGAATTGAGGTCTATCAAACTGTATATTGCTGGACGTTCCCCTGGATTGAAGATGTAATATTCTTAATCTACGACATAAAAAATGCCTCGCACCATAATCTAAGGGATTGCTATGTTGGGATTGAGGTTGACCCTGATGTTCTGGATTATGATGATGACTATTGCAGCGCAATATTGAAGCGCACTTACTTTGTAAATGGTGAGTTCTTTGTCGTTGATAATTTTGCCTATGCCTGGGATTATGAAGATTCATATTTTGAGCCAGGTGCGGTGGGCTTTGACTTTCTACAAACTCCATTTGATTTAGTTCCCGGGCAGGATAAAGACGGGGATGGTATCTTAGACCAGTATGAACGCGATAGTTCCTATTATGTAACCAATCTTCCACCCCATAGATGGGATGTTGATAATGATGGTGTTCCTGACTGGCGTGATGCCTCAGAGAATCCGCAACTTGGTCTTACATCATTTCAGCAATTTCGCCCCTACTATGAGCCCATTGGTGACACAAGCAGGTATAAAAGAATGGCTGGTTATGATTCAAACGGAGTATATAATCCCTATGATACTATCATCGGATATCCGGATGATGTTCGTTTCTTAATGGCAAGTGGCCCTTTTTTATTGCCTCAGGATTCGGTCTTGCGGATTGTCCTGGGAATCGTCCTTGGAGAATATGAGCCTGATAGTCCACCCGGGGAGACCCTTTTTGTCATAAACGACCGCTGGGCACAATGGCAGTATGATATGAACTGGTTTTTGAGCGTAAAAGAAAGCCAACCCACAAATTCGGGCATTCCAGCACTTCGCATACTGCCGAATCCTGGAAATAGAATCGTTAGAATCTCTTTCTCAATGATGGAATCACAATGTGTAGCATTAAAATTATACGATATGCTCGGTCGGATGGTAAAAGTGGTTTTTGAAGGTCATAAGACAAAAGGCGATTATGAACTACAGACTAATTTAGGAAAAATCCCGCCCGGGACTTATTTCTTGGTGCTCGAGACACCCACTTCGCGAAGTGTGGCAAAATTGGTCATCATACGGTAGTGTGATTAAAGGTGAGAAGGGACACTGAAGGAATCCAATTTTTTTCAAAGGTGCCCCCTAATTCTCACTTATTATCTTCTCTCAATCCTTCCTCTCTTTAACGAGAAGAAAATACCGATGATACACAATCCGGTGAAGATATAAAAAGAGATTTTGAAGGCATCCAAGAATAAGGGATAAACATCAGGGGTAATTTTCACCTTGCCCAGGATAATTGAGAAAATCAACATCACAAAGCCCATGCTTGACATCTGCCCTAATAATCGCATTGTTGCGAGGGTACTTGAGGCAATACCATAATATTGCTTTTCTACCGAACTCATAACTGCATTTGTATTGGGTGAAGAAAAGAGGGCAAAGCCAAATCCAAGTATAAGCAGGTAGAGTGTAATTAAATCAACAGATGTTGAACTGTTTATAAAAGACAAAAAGAGTAAACCAAAGCCAGTCAAGCTCATCCCGATTGATGCGATGATTCGCGGCTGGATACGGTCAGATAATCTGCCGGCAAGTGGAGAAAGTATTGTCATTGTAACGGGCTGGGCAATCAATACGATACCCGCCTGCTGGGGTAAATACCCTTTTATGTATTGTAAATATAAACTCAGTAAGAATGATACTGCATTTGTTGCACTATAGTTTATAAGCGCAGCAAGGTTGGAGAATAAAAATGCGGGATTTATTCTGAAAAGATTGACATTTAATAATGGCTGGGACACACAAGTTTCGTGTTTAACGAAAATAAAAATGAATATTATTCCAATCAATAATAATACAATACCCAATGTCCGGGGAAGGAGAGAGAAACCATACATTATAAGAAATAACATCGGGCTATAGATTAAAGCCCCAACGAAGTCAAAATTTTTTAACACAATTTTCTCTTTTTCAATTTTTAAAAAGAGCATAATCAAAGATAGCATCAAGAATCCTAAGAATGAATTGACATAGAATATGGACCGCCAGCCCAGGTTTTGAGTCAAAAATCCTCCTATAAATGGTCCAAGTGAAAGTCCTAAGTAAACCCCGGCAACATTTATTCCCAGAACGCGCCCCCGCTTCTGGATAGGAAAGACACCTGTCAAAATTGCGACTGATGTTCCAAATATCATTGCGCCGCCGATCCCCTGCAGAACCCTTAAAATTAGAAAAAGTGTCGGGTTGTTCACAATGCCACACAGTAATGAAAAAATACTGAATATTGAAACACCCCAAAAGAAGACTTTTTGTCTACCTATCATATCGGCAATTCTACCAACCGGAACAAGACACATTGCAGCAGCAAGTAAATAAGAAGTGGGAACCCAGCTTAATAAAAGTGCATTCAAATCAAACTCATCACCAATCACCGGCAGCGCAACATTGAGGGATGACCCCATAAATGGGGTCAAAAATGAACCAATGGTTGTAACAAAGAGGATAATGTTCCTTTTTTGGCTATCTAATCTTGGCTCATCGCCTGAGGTGTTCATATCCACAGGGATAAATCCTTTTCGTTCTTCTATCTGACAATATATAGACACCCCTGCCTCTTTCAATTCTGCCGATTTTGAAGAGTCTCATATTCCTTATATTGTTTATTTTCTTTCCAGTAATTAATAACTCAAAGTCTTCGCCGGCCGAAAGGATAAAATCCACCGGAGCGATTTTTTTCCATTTACATAACAACTCAACTTCAGGGTGAACAGGTATATCCTCAATAATCACCTTGACCCGGCTTTCTTCCGCCAGATGGAAGGCATCGGTTGAAAGACCATCGGAGGTATCAATGCCCGCATTGAGATATCTTCTCAGTTTTAAGACCTCATATATCCTGGGTTCGGGAGATAGGTGTTTCTTTATTGAATCGGGGAACAAATTTTTTTTGTATCCTTCCGCGAGGACTATTCTCCCTGTCTCGGCAAGTCCCAGATAACCTGTTACATAGAGGTAATCACCAACTTTTGCACCCGACCTTAATAAAGGCTTTTTTGCCCTTCCAACAACCGTTATGGTTATACCCCAGAATGGACTTTCAATTATATCACCACCTGCTACATCACATTGAAATTTACTACAGACTCTGGAAAATCCTTTATACAATTCTTTAATTTCAATTTCTTTTGTAGTACGCGGAAGAAATAGACCGATCAGAGCGCAAACGGGCTTTGCTGCCATTGCGGCAAGGTCAGAAAGGCTGGCACTCATTGTTCTGAATCCTAAATCAAACTTAGAAAAATATTTAAAGTCAAAATGAATGCCTTCAACGAAAGAATCAATAGAAATTACAGTTCCGTTTTTAAGAACCATTGCATCATCACCGATACCTATTCTAACATCAGGCTGCCTTTTCGGAAATTTTTTTCTTATATATTCAATCAATGTCAGTTCACTCATTACTCTTTAAATATCGGGATATTGGGGTATTTTTTAATATTATACATGGAATTCTACGATATCACCATCTTTAAGAACATGATTTTTCTCTACGCGCTGACCGCTGAAACCGTGGTCATTCCAGAGTCTTGTATACTGAAGATTTTTCTTAAAATCCTTGTGGATGTGTTCAGCCGCATCTATAACCGTGGCACCGAGTTTTAAAACCACCGGTTCTTTTCGCTCGGGCGGCTGGCCAATTTTTTTTGTATAAACCCTTATGATTCCCAAATTTTTGAAAATCTCTTCTTTAAGAAGGGGAAGATTCACCTTTGTAATATTTGAAAAGGGAATAATCGGACAATCCTTATAAAGGTCAAGAAAGACCGATAAATTCTCATTCGCCCCGGGCAGGTCAATTTTATTAATTAGAACAATCGCCTTCATATTTTTGCCCTCAATATTATCGAAGATAATATTTCGCTCCCTCAATTTTGTTCGGATAAATTCAAAATTTTCAAGGAGGTCTTGTTCGGCGGCATCAAGGACAATTATGATTATATCGGCAAACCGGTATATTGAATACAACCAGGGTGGTGAATCGTCAGTCAGGGGTGGGGTATCAACAATCTGAATTTTTATATCCTCATATTCCATCATTCCAATCTGAGGAGTAGTTGTCGTAAATGGATAGTCAGCAACCAGTGCACTGGCATTGGTCAAAGAGTTCAATAGTGCCGACTTTCCCGAATTGGGCAGACCCAAAAGTACGACCTGGCCCGCCCCCTGCCTTTCCACCTGATACCAGGCACTTCCCGAACCACCCTTTTTCTTGCTCTTTTCAATCATATCCTTTATCTTGGAAATCTTCGCTTTGAGTTCCGCCTGCAGTTTCTCCGTTCCTTTATGTTTGGGAACTATTGCCAAAAGTTCCTGTAAATAGACCAGCTTCTCCTGCAGGGTCTTTGCCTCACGATATTTCTTTTCAACTTCAAAATACTGGGGAGGGAGATTGGCTGGCATCTTGCTACTTCTCTACGCAAATCCGAGTATCTTAAACATCGTCTGGGCGTTTTTTAACATATTATGGTCGTTATTGAAGAAGACATATACTCTTCTTGGCTTTCTGATAACTATTCGATGCGCAATCTCTTTCAATTCTCTATCAGTATAATTATGCGAATACCAGGCAGTTCTTCCGTGCATCCGGAGATAGACTGTATCCGTTGTCTTATAAATATCCCGTGAAAATTCTGGGGCATCAATTGAGACCCAGGTTATTCCTAAATCTTCTGCCCAATTCAAGGCATCTTCATTAAACCACTTTTCATTTCTCACCTCCAAGGCAAATTTTTTATTATCGGTTTCTTTAATAAAGTTCTCTATATTCTTTCGGGCATTTGGTGTAAAATTTGGAGGGAGTTGAAATAGAAAATAGTCAATAAATTCATCCATAATTGAAAAAAGTTCGGAAAATTTTAGCCAGGTATTCAATGCCCTTTTAGAAAACTTAAACTGGTGGGTGATTAGTCTATTTACCTTTATAACCCATCTTAAATTAGTGCCCTTTTTTGCCCAGGATTTCACCTGATTCGGAAATGGAAAGCGATAGAATGAGGCATTGAGTTCAATGGCATTGAGTTTAGAATTTTCAAGATACCAATCAAGACTTCCCTCTTTATTCCAATCATAATACCAGCCCGATGTCCCTACGAAAATTCTCACAAATAATTCTACCCATTTTTCTATTTTCGTCAATACACTTATTCTCAACAGAATAGGACAGCCACTATTGACTTTTCTTTAAAATTGTTTAATATATACTATGAAGTTGCCCAAGGGCAGACCAATCTTAGAAAATACCCGGCTGGAATTTATCAATCTGGATAATGTCCTTCTGGCATCAAAGAGGGAGAGGGCACACCGCATATCCGGTTACATTTCCATAATTTATCCTGATGCTGAAGAATTGATTTTTTTAAGGCAGGGTGAACCATTCAATGCCGCCCGTTTGAGCCCCAAAGAGCGAATAATTGTTCCCATAATTGAAGTGATTGATAAGGCAAAAAAAGCCACCTCCGGGATTCTCTCCGAATACGCAACAGATGAGATCTTACTGAATATGATTATCACCACAATCGTAGCCCAACCGATAAAGGCAAATGTCGATGTCAGTCGTATCCAACCAAAGGTTTTAATAGACAAATTAAAATCCACAAAGTTCAGCGGTTTTATCTGGATAATATCAGGCATTGAAGAATCGTTCCTTCCCTTCAAAGATGGAGAAATACCCGGTTTTTATCTTGCCGGAAACGCCGAAAAAATACAGGATGAGAAGATTACACTCAATTATCTAACAAAACCCGATACTGTTATCTCAATCTTTGACCGCATTGAGACGGGTATGCCGGAACAGGCAACCCCGGCTCAGGTTGAAATGTTCTGTAAGATTTTCTCTTCGCTGATAAAGAATTATGCCACACCCCTGGGGCAAACAATGGTCTTAAAAACAGTAATGCTGGCAAAATCAACAGCCCAGAAAGAATATCCATTTATTGCCGACATTCATATTGACCCTGATCTGAGTGTAAATGCAAAATTGGTTATAGAACCCAAAATCCTGACCAAGGGTATGGCAAGATGGTTTGACCTCATATTTGAATCATTTTCCACCCTGCTGGGAAACGAAAGCGCGAACATCGCCAAAAAAGTTTTGAATGATTACCGCTTTGCCTTGATGTCTTTGAATTTCTTTGATCACACCAAATTAAAACTTTGATGTCTTTATATTTAGTTGCCACCCCCATTGGCAACCTCCAAGATATAACCCTGAGGGCAATACAGATTCTAAAGTCCGTAGATTTGATTGCCTGCGAGGATACAAGGCGCGCCCGAATTCTTTTAAAAGAATATAACATCTGTAAGCAACTTATATCTTATTATGATAAAAATGAAAAGCGACGCATACCATTACTGATCAGTTTATTAAAAGAAGGCAGGGATATTGCTTTAATCTCCAATGCCGGTATGCCGCTTATTTCCGACCCTGGCTTTTTACTGGTACGAGAGGCAATAAAAGAGAACATCCCCGTCTATGCCATACCCGGTCCTTCAGTGGTAACTACTGCCCTCGTGCTTTCTAATCTGCCGATGAACAGATTCATCTTTGAAGGATTCCTTCCCAAAAAATCTGGTAATCGGCGAAAGATTCTTGAATCACTTAAAGATGAGACACGGACCACCCTAATCTTTGAGTCCCCACAGCGAATTAAAAAGCTCCTTATGGAAATTCTGGAAATTCTTGGCGACCGAAACATTGCGGTTGCACGCGAATTGACCAAATACTATGAAGAGGTCTATCGGGGTAAGGTAAGTGAAGTTTTGACTCAACTGAAAGAGTGCCGGGGAGAATTCACAATCATCATAGAGGGTTGCAATCCAAAGCCGCTTTAATCTCTAAAATGGATAAGATTAAAACCCTGGGAAGAGACCTCTTCGTCTTACCACTTGTGCACCTAATTATGCGGTTAAATGTCCCGCCAAATTCCATTACTCTTTTCAGCCTTGTTTTTTCTGTTTTCGTTTTTTTTGGCTACCAGCGAGGTGTTTTCTGGCTGGCTGGGATATTACTTCTTCTGGGAAGTATATGTGACACCCTTGATGGGGAGATAGCCCGGCAAACGAACCGGACATCAATATTCGGTGGTTTTTTAGATTCAACTGTTGACCGGATAAATGAATTTGCCGTCTATTTAGGATTATTTTTCTATTATTATAATCGTGCACCCTATGTAATCTTCTGGATTCTTTTTGCCCTCTTTGGCTCACTGATGGTGAGCTATACCCGAGCAAGGGCTGAAGGCTTGGGAATATCTCCACGGGTGGGCATCTTTGAACGATTTGTGCGGTTAACATTTTTGATTATTGGCTCTTTTTTGGGCCCTAAATTTATGGTATATTTCCTTGCAATCATCGCTATCGGGTCATTGCAAACTACCATTCATAGAATTTTGTTCGTATATCATAATTCAAGTAAATAAAAAATTATGGCAAAGACCGAAAGGGTTATACTCGTTGGAGTGGGTGACGAAAAGAGAAAACGCTGGGAACTGGTCCAGTCTATTGAGGAACTGGCAAATCTTACCCGTACTGCCGGTGGTGAAGTAATTGAAAGTTATATCCAGATTCAGCATAAATATAATCCCGCCACCCTGATTGGCAAAGGCAAGGCACAGGAACTTGCCCAGATTGCTAAAAAATTTAACATTGACCTCCTTATTTTTGATACCGAATTAACTGCCGCCCAGATTAGAAACATAGAAGAGATCACCAATGTTAGAACAATTGATCGCACCTCGCTTATCCTTGATATATTTGCCAAACACGCACGAACAAAAGAAGCAAAACTACAAGTAGAACTGGCACAACTTGAATATCGCCTGCCAAGGCTTGTTGGTATGGGACTTGAATTATCTCGTCTTGGGGGAGGTATCGGGACCCGCGGACCAGGTGAAAAGAAATTGGAAATTGACCGCCGACGCATTAAAGAAAGAATCTCTGTCTTAAAGCACGAATTAAAAAGGATTGAATGTTCAAAACAGGTTCAGCGCAAACGGCGGGCAAATTTCTTTAAAATCTGTGTGGTAGGCTACACCAATGCGGGCAAATCATCACTCGTCAATGCTCTCACCCGTGGGAACCTCTTGACTGCGGAATACCTCTTCTCAACCCTCGATTCAAATACCTCCCTTTTATTCATTGAACCCAATTATAAGGTCTTAATCAGTGATACAGTAGGATTTTTGAGAAACTTACCCCACAATTTAATCGCCTCATTTCACGCCACCCTTGCTGAGGTTCGTGAGGCAGACATCCTGATTCACATCGTTGATGCTACTGATGAGAATATTGAATCAAAGATGATTACGGTTGAAAATGTATTAAGTGAGATAAAGGCAATAGATAAACCGCGACTACTCGTTTTTAATAAAATCGATCGACTGCTTATGCCCCAGAAGGAGCGGTTGATTGAAAAATATCCAAATGCGTTGTTCATTTCTGCCCGGGAAGGCACAGGAATCAAAGAACTAAAGGAACATCTAAAGAATTACTTGGCAGTGTCTTGACCGGGGTTTAATTTTCTTTATAATTTTTTATGCGCCTTGATGTATTCTTAAAAAAGACATTAATCTTAAAAAAACGAAGTGATACAAAAAGACTCTGCAGTGTTGGTTTAATCAAGGTCAATGGAACCATTGCCAAACCGGCCAAGGAGGTAAAGGTAGACGATTTAATAGAAATTGAGACAATAAAGGGGGTGAATAAATATCGAATAATAATGCTACCTGAAGGAAATGTGAGAAAGAATGAGGTCAGTCTGTATTATGAAGTACTTAATTGAAGGTATGAAGATTGGCATAACCATAGGTGACCCGGCTGGAATCGGACCAGAGTTAGTATTAAAGTCTGTCAGTCATTTTAAGGGGAATTTCTCTGTCTATGGTAATAAAAAAATTCTGCAGAGAACGGCACAGGACCTCGGTTTAGAAAAGAACTTTAAACTGATCAAGAATTGCATCGTTGATTGTGTAGAAAATATTAAATTTCGCTATGGCAAACCCGATAGAAAGACAGCCGAGATTGCAATAAAGACCCTAAATTATGCATTACGGTCAAACCCTGATATTCTTATTACTGCTCCAATCGTCAAATCGGTAGTGAAAGAAACAAGGCCGGAATTCATTGGACAGACCGAGTACCTCGCCCAATTTTATGGAGTTAAAAAATTTGCTATGGTGGGAATTGTAGCAAATAAAAGAATTATGCTTCTCACAACACATCTACCACTTGTCTATGTATTCAAATTTATCAAACCAAGAAATATCTTTAAAAAGATCGTTCTTTTAGATATCGGCTTGAAGGAATATTTCAGAATAAACAATCCTAAAATAGGTGTTGCCGCCTTGAATCCCCATAGTTTTGAATTCACAAAAGGCGAAGAAGAAAAAATTTTAAAAGGAATCATGCTTGCCCGCAGTAAGGGCATCCAGGTCTCGGGTCCCCTCCCCGCGGATTCTATCTTCAACCATAATTTTGATGGCTTTTTATCAATTTACCATGACCAGGCATTCATCTATTTAAAATCAAAACCAGGCGGTGTGAATTGGACGATGGGACTACCTATTATAAGGCTCTCTCCTCTCTATGGCGCGGCCCTTGATATAGCCGGAAAAAATGTAGCAAAAATCTCAGGCATGGTCAATGCAATAAAATTAGGAATTAAGATGTTTAGAAATAAATCGGGGGTAATTTATGTCAAAAATAAAAGTTAGGTACCTGTCCATTCTTTTTTTCGTTAATTTGTTGGCATTCTTTACAGGCTTCTGCTCCCGCAAGACAGCGATCCAGGAAGCATCCGAAATGGTAAAGAAAGGGAATTATGCCCGTGCAATTAGGGAATTAAATGTGCTCATAAAAACGGATTCATTGAATCACCTTTTGCACTACAACCTTGCCCTGGCCTATGCCAGTTTAGATTCCCTTAGAAAGGCAAGCCAACATTTTGTAAAATTGGTGGAGATGAATTCCGAATTAAAAGATAGTATGGTATTGAAATTGAAGATTCTCAACTTGCTCCAGATGGAACCCTATCCATCCAGTCCTATTCCTATGGGTAAGATGAACCAGTTTAAAGGTTCACCGGGACCGGATAATGAATTGATTGCTGTTGCCGCCGCAAAACTTGACCGTGCCGATATCTACCTCGTGAAACTTGACGGCACAATCGTAAAAAAGATAACCCAGGCGGGTATGAATACTGACCCCGCCTTATCGCCATTGGGAGATAAGATTGCCTTTGTTTCTGATTCTGATGGCGACGAAGAGATTTTTCTGTATGATATCAAAAAAGACTCAACAATAAAATTAACAAACAACAATAATACTGATTTTTCACCCTCTTTTTCACCGGATGGCAAAGAGATTGTATATGTCTCCGACCGTGATAAGAACTGGGAGATTTACAAAATCAACCTTGAAAAGAAATTCGCCCTGAGACTAACAAATAATAAATTCTGGGATGGATTTCCTTCTTATACACCTGATGGGAAGTTTATTGTCTTTTCCTCCAGGCGGAATGGCAGTGATGATATTTATCTTATGAAGTCAGATGGAAGTGCAGAACAACTGTTATATGCTACAGGTTTTGATGAGACTGACCCTCATCTGGCTGGTGATAATCTTATCTTCCGTTCAAATAAGGACGGCGAATTTGAAATCTATCAATATAATATCAAAACCAAAAACCTGCTTCGCTTAACCTATAACAATCTTCCAGATTGGAATCCAAGAGTAACTCACGATGGCAAAAAGATTCTGGTCTCAAGAAAGATAAAAAATTACTGGCAACTTTTTTTCATCAATCTTGAAGCTATAATCCCAGCCGAGGTTATTGCCCAGAAGATTTATACCGAAGGTATCCTGCCATAAAGGGGGACAATATGAAAAAGATTATCTTTTTTATATTTTTCATCCTGGAGGCGGTCCCTTATTGGGAAAGTCAGGATTTTAAAATGGCAGAAATTGTACCCCGGGCAGAGCCCGTCCTCCCGCAAGTAATAGAATCATTAAGAAGCGACTGGCAAAGATGGAGTTATATCCATGAACTGGTTCAAACTGCCCAGTTTGTAGCATCAATGCAGGTTAGCGATTCTTTAGATCCCGAATTCGGAGGTATAATTGAGGGAGAAGACCAGTTGGGTATTGTAGAGACTGATAATACCCAGCAGGCAATATGGGTCTGGACAAGATACTATGAAATAACCGGTGATACGACATATTTCCTAAATACCCGTCGGGCTTGGATTTATATAATGAACCACCCTGCCTATCTTGAAGAAGGAACTGAAAGCGATTATTACCGCGTCTGGAACTGTGGACTGGCTCTTTTTGGTGAAACAAAATACCGTCAGACTTTTAATGACACAACCTACCTCTGGTATTCCGATTCCTGTGCCCGTTATATCATCCACCACCCCCTGCCCTTTGATGCGCCCGACCCTTATTATCGACGCCTCCATCCCAAGGTTACATCTCTTGTTGCTGGTATGCTCTATCAATATGGGCAAGTGATGGGTAATCAAACTTACTGCGATTCTGCCCTAAACTGTGGGATGCGTGTGAAGAACTGGATTGAGGAGAATCCATCGGTTAATATCAACGATGAAATCTGGGCAATGTCAGGGGGTACGGCGGTCTGGGGTCTGTGCCGGTCAATCTTTGATGCAGATACCCTGATGGGTCAATCCTGGCTAAGTACCTATCTTCCCTATATGAAATATTATCAGCCGTCGGGAACCTGGAATAATTCCTGGAATATCTGGTATGCCAATGCATACAATTTTTCCGGTCGCATACTGCAAAACGGAACATATCTAAACTATCACCACTCCCTGACCGACAGCATGTTAATTCAGGACTATGATGATGATGGAGGAATACCACCTACCCGCTCCTGGAATCAGTACCAGGACCATTCCTGGGTCTCAAATTATATGGTCTTTATGGGATTTGAAGGCTTGATGGATTCAATCAAAAATTCTGATGCCGGCGTCAGATATCTTTACGCCCGTGGCCCGCGCGATTTTTTCCTTAATGGAGATTCTTTGCACTTATTTATCATTGCTGCAAATTATGGATTTTTACCCATTACAAATGTAGAAATTTCTCTCAGCGGCGTCTTCTCTGCTGAGACTACTTTGGATTTTTCAATTGGTGAAGAAGACACAATTTTCTTCTCCCAGATCTGGATTCCCAATGATACCGGTTATTTCTTATTCACTGGCAACTGTTATCATCCTCTTGATGAACGTCATGCGAATGATACAGTCTCAAACACTGTTTACATACGGCCGCTCAGGGTTATAAATGGCACTGTTATTGATACAATCTCAAATTGTGGTATTTTCGCCAAATTATATTTCCAGTTTATTGATGATACCCTCAATTCATATTTTGACAGCACCCAGACCGATTCACTCACCGGCAATTTCACAGTCCATTTAATTGATTCAATCTATAATGTCTATGCCTATACCGAAATTCCCTATCCGGACCTGAAAAGGGAATCTGTTTATGTCACTTTGGATTCAATCAGCAATCTGGATTTCTTTACATCACCTGCGGACTTGGCGATAATAAATCGTGATAACTCAGGACTATATTCCGAATATTATACAGCGCCTCTTGATTCTCTGGGCATCACAAGCAAGGTGTGGAAGCCAATTATACAGGGATTATTTCCGATTAGCAGAATCAGTGAATTCAATAACAATACCATTATCTGGTTTACAGGCAGGAGTGTTGTAGACAATGTAACACCTGCGGAGCAAGAAAGTTTAATTGCATTTTTAACTTCTGGAGGCAATCTCCTAATCACGGGTCAGAACATCGGTGAAGAAATTTCCCAAACCCAGTTTTATCAGTCTTATCTCCACGCCCAACTGGTCAACGATTCAATCTTTTCCTGGAAGTGCTTTCCTGACACCCTCGATTCCCTCGGACAATCACTTGGGAAATTCCAGACCACTGGTTATGGTGGTGCCCAGAATCAATACTCAAGGGACCTAATTGACACTGATGGTCTTGCCCACAGGTTTTTGTTTTACGATTCACTATTAACAGATTGTGCTGGAATCTGGTATCACGACCCACTATTGAATTATAAGACAATCTATCTCGGTTTTGGACTGGAGGCAGTGAAAAAGGCGCCCTGGCCAGGATATGTCTCAAGAAAGTATTTACTACAAAAGTTTCTGAACTGGTTTGGACTGACCGGCATTGAGGAGGGTAATTTACAATTAGCGATTTTCGTCCGGTGTCCATTACAGGTCTACCCCAATCCATTCAAAAATCACTGCACCATCAAATTTGAAATTCTAAACCCGCAATCCGAAACAAATTCTAATCTCCAAAATCCAAAACTTGCTCCTTTAAAAATCTACGATGCGACAGGCAGATTGGTCAAGTCATTTAACCATTTAACCATTCAATCATTTAACCAGGTAATCTGGGATGGCAGAGATGAACTTGGCCGTAACCTTCCATCCGGCGTCTACTTTGTGCATTTAGAGACCGCCGATTACCGAAAAGTAAAAAAGGTGGTTTTATTAAGATAGCCCACCAGAGGTTTAACCGTAGAAACCCAACACCGTGCTTCTTTGCATAAAGAAGGATGGTTTTTTTAAAAAATTCACAGAGTGTATGCCACGAACGACAATTCCACAAATTCGCATTTCTGGACAGATGATCGGCAAAAATAAAATTAAATGGTGTTACCATTGATAAATGTTCAGCCTGGCTTAGAGCACAAACCTTTGCATCTCTTATTGTACCTGGATATTGCCGGATGGCAAATTATGGATATAATTTATCATTATTTAAGAAGGGAAAAATGGTAAGGGAAGTTATTTGCAATAACTCTCTCTCTCTCTGGTATATTTCTGTTCTTTTTAGCACACTACAAAATTGGATTACGCAACACCAAGAGGCAACCCTCACCCCTGCCCTCTCCCTTGAAGGGAGAGGATGAAGGTGAGGGTGAAAGGAGGCAAGGTGAAATATTTTAATACAAATCCGAAATCCGAAGCACGAAATTCGAAACAAGTCCCAATATCTAAATTCCAATGTTTCAAACTATTTAAAGTTTTGAGATTTGGTGCTTGGGATTTTTAACAAGGATTACTGACCATATTGGGTATCTGTATTTTAGGTATAATTTGCCAGAAAAAGAATGGTGAGAACCATTGGAGGTTTCTATGATTAAGGTGGGTCAGTCATTATTTATTGCAACTTTAATTTTAATTGCAATTTCATTTCAGGGATGTCCAAGTGTGGAAGACCCCGATATCAAGATATATGCTGAAGTTGATTGTATGAAGGGCTAAAAACCAACAATAAAATTAGCCCATAAATGGATATCGGCGGTGACAAAAAATTATCCTGGTGAACGAAGGGCTCTTTATGATAAATATGATGAAACAGCTTTAACTCCTCAAAACAACATTGACCAAGTTGATTTATGGAATCTGTGTAAGGACCATGATAATTTATCAGCTGACGAAAGTTGGTGGGTATATGCTATCGGAGTGAAAAAAATCGACAACAATACAATGAAATTTGGCAAGACAAATATAATAAATGGGTCCCCTATTTCTCCTGACGACCAGGGATATTCAGCTGTTGCTATCAGAAGTATTGAAGATTATTGTTCCCAATATGAAACCGAAGACGAAGGGATAGAAAGTGTGACCGCCCATGAAATTTTTCATCAATTTTGGGTTCATCCCTATGATCACTGTTCAAACCCTTATTGTATAATGTATCAATATCTTAACAGGTTAAACCCGCAGAGTGACCTTTGTGATGATTGTCAAGATCAACTTCGGACAGGTCAACCATAAAGGAGGTATTCGATGAAAACCGACAGAATAATTTTGTGTTTAGCCTTGTTAAACTTTATATCAAAGTGTGCAGCATATGATTGGAAAAAATGGCAAGAGGAATTAGAATTAAGCTATCCAGAGCAATTTACATTTGATTTAGAATTGGAAAAGGACTCAATAATAGAAGGAGAACCTATTATTGTATCCTGCCACATTGTGAATCATTCATCTAAAATTGCCAGGATTATTTTTCCGCCTCTTAATAGAAAAGAAGCTTTGCACTACTACACGATAAATTTCTACGTTAAAGAAGATACCATAGCCTATATCTACGCCCCCTACGTTCATGCTGATATAGGGATTGAACCTGCCCAAGAAAAATTACTACTGCCCGGTGATACAATGTTCCTAAATGGCATATTATATCCCGATAATTTCTGGAGTTATAAGGAACGAAAAAGAGTCGCATTATTACCAAATATTTACAAGCTTTGGGCGAGAATTCACTTAGGTGTGAAATTTTATCCAAGACCTGCTCGTGATTTACGCATCGTTTCAGATTCGGTTAAGTTTAGTATTAAAGCTTCTTCAATAAAAGAAAAGCAAGAATTAAACACAATCTCTCCGTATCTGAGAGAATTTTTTGGTTATTGTGAAGAAACGGATATACCTGATTCCTCTCGCAATGCAGCTTATCCTAAACTTGATAAAATACGAAAAACCGATTCTTATCTGGCGCCATATGCAGAATTTGTTTACATAGGATTGTTGGCTTTTGATAAGGACCGAGAAAAGTTAGATAAAGGAATTATTGAAGCGCAAAGATTTCTGAAAAAACACACAAGTTCAATTCTTGGTGAAGAAATGGAGTTTCTTCTGGCGAAGATGTTCTATCGCAAAGCAGGAATAAGTGATGAATTTAAGAAACAAGCTCGACATCTACTTGAAAAATACCCTAAGAATATTAATTGTTTTGAAATCAAAAAACTTCTGGAGGAAAAATGAAAATAAGGATATTTGCTATATTTTGTACCTGCATAATCAATCTCTATGCTAAGTTAATGTCCGTACCTTTTATTACTGAACCTGATTCAATACAGCGATTGGGATGGGAATGCTGCACGGAGCATATGCATTGTCACATCTTTAGCAGTATTTATGGTATATCGCTTGCTAATTTACGGACAGATCGAAAAAAATGGCTTTCTATAATGACCGATCCCAGTTTGAGTCGGATAATCTATGGACTTGGGAAAGATGAAGATGGTGTGCGTGAGGGTCTATTCCTAAAACCATATCCAAGCGCTCCTATGGGTTATACACATTTCAATAGCCCCTATGGCATTTGCATTGATACTGCGCTTTATTTGGGAAATCAAAATTGGACATTTATTTATGTGGTGGATGGAGGAAATAACCGTATTGTTAGATTAAAATACGACGCTGCTGCGGAGAGCCTTGTTCATCACGACTATATTAGTGAAGGTTTTTTTAATAAACCGCGGGGTATTTCTTGTGTAGCAGATCCTATCGGCGGCTCATATATAGTAGTCGCCGACGCAGGAAACAATCGGATAGTTATTTATAAAATGAATCCGGATGGCAGTTATGTATTGAAAATGAATTACGGCACTGAAGGAAATGGGGTTGGGCAATTTAAGTTTCCACAGGGCGTTTCGATCTCACAGGAGCCAGGTCAGCAAGGTAACTACTACATTTATGTAGCTGATAAGAAAAATCACCGATTAGTTTGCTTAAAATATTTTGCAACAGATAATACCATTGAATGGAGAAATGTATATAACGATCCTGGTGACAGCGCGTGGTTTTGTGGTATTGTATCAAATCCTTTCTATTGTGTGTATACTACCGATTGTAGAAATCACAAAATTTGGGTTTTCACGCCAGAATTAACTGAACTGCTATACACTTATGGAGAAGAAGGTTATGGAACAGGTCAATTTGAATCGCCGACTGACATCTGCATTATTGGTGATGAAATCGCCATTACTGAAGATTGGACAGCGACAACCGGTATTCAGTATTTCAAAATTATCCCCGAAATTCGGGAGTTTTATCCTGAGCCACAGAATTTTGATGCAACTGAGGATTCAGTAAAGATAAACTTTCGGGTTGATGAGACTGCACATTATCTGACAATGGAAGTGGCAGGTAGGAAGATTTTTGAAAATCAATATTTTGTGCCTGGTCATTACTCAGTTTACTGGGACGGCAGGGGGGCTGATGGTAAGGTAGTTCTGCCGGGGAATTATACAATAAGGATTAGGTGTCAGCAAGAGGTGATTGCCACAGCAGGGGTGACAGTCAAAGG
>JBDRWI010000037.1:0-23188 GCA_039802265.1 Caldifarciminota bacterium
GAATTTTTTATTGGTGGATATATCGGGATATTCCTCATCTGCCGC
The DNA here is from genome assembly GCA_039802265.1 of Caldifarciminota bacterium. GTDB lineage: Bacteria > Hydrothermota > Tepidihabitantia > SM23-42 > JAOAFX01 > JBDRWI01. The sequence goes on from JBDRWI010000037.1 coordinate 46, forward strand.
ATAGACGATATAACGAAGCAAGATGCACAACAGTATGCATGCCATCTCCAAAATTTGTTAGATGCTATTTTTGATGAATATACTTTTGACTTAATAAGTAGTGAAGAAATAGAAAAAATTCTAAATCCATTTTCCATCAACCAACTATTCACAATAACCCGTAGGGTAGGTAGAGAGCGATTAGATATGTTAGGCGGTGGGAGGCATAAGCCACAATTAGGCTTTATTAAAGGTATTGAGTTGAAACAAACCGATATTAACTTTCCAACTAATGAAATTCTTCATATCTACCCATTCACCCCCAATTATAGTGATTTTGGCAATCTCTTCAAACTTCTTCTTTTAGAGTCCGCACCCATAATAGTAAGTATTCGACTCAAACCAACAGTACTTGCAGCAAAAGAAATATACTTCTTAGAGGAACAGATTGCCCGCTGCGAAAAGTATGCTCAAATTAGCTTGGAGCAGGCTCCGGAAGACTTATCTCTAATTCTACCACCATTGAAAGAACAGGCACACTTATATGAAGGATTCCAGACCCGTCTCTTGTATGGACTCAAAGATAATGCAGGTATTATGACGATAGAAATAGCATCTCCTGAGAAGATACCCGGGCCGATTATAGACACCCTCGGGACACTAATAACTGAGCCAGCTGGTGGCAAAGAAATGAATGTCTATGAAGTACCGAAACATTATTTGACAGGAGGATATGAAATTTTTGAACTAACAGATAGCCAGCCTGCCATTGAGGCGTTTAAGAAATCGGATATTACAATCATCCCTGATCCCATTGTGCCCCCAGATGCCGTAAGGCTTCCTTATCTTTTTGATTCAATAGAATCTATCGCGGCCTTTCGTTTTCCTCCATCCACTATTGAGGGTTACCCGGGCATCAATTGCCAGAACTGGCGAAGCAAGACAATACCTAAGGATTGTTCTGAGGCTGGATGCTTCCTCGGTATCAATATCCACCGTGCGAATGCCTTCTCGGTTAGATTGAGTGATGATGACCGTAAGCGCCATATCTATATTGTTGGGCAGACGGGGACCGGTAAAACAACCATGCTTAAAACTATGATATTGGATGATGTACGTCAAAATAAAGGGTTATGTGTAATTGACCCTCACGGAGATTTATTTAAAGAGTTATTAGGCAAAATCCCAAAAAACCGAATTCAGGATGTAGTTATATTGGATCCCACAGATATAGATTACCCAGTGGGACTCAATATGCTTGAGTGGGAAAATGAAAACCAGCGCTATTTTCTTGCCCAGGAGATGGTCAGTATTATTACTAAGCTGATTGAAGATGAATATGGACCTACAAGTATAGGACAAATTGCTGGGCCAATTTTCTTCAATCACATGCGAATGAATCTATTGCTTGTCATGTCTAATCCAGATGACCCCGGCACACTATTAGAGTTTTATAACATATATCAAGAAAGAGATTATTGGAAACGATGGATACCGTTGCGCGTCACAGACCAATTATTAGAAAGATGGGTTAGTAATGTCCTCCCTCAGACTGATTACACTAAATCCGGTGGCGATAACCCTTCCATGGGTGTCTATATTGGCAGCAAATTTCAAGGTTTTGCGTTTGACCCCCTGCTTCGCAATATATTTGGGCAAAAACATTCGACGATTGACCTTAAAATGATTATGGATAAAGGCAAAATTTTACTAGTGAATCTTGCTAAAGGAGAACTCTCTGAGCCTAACTCCAGATTTTTGGGAATGGTTCTTTTAGCAAAGATTATGGCAACTGCCATGGAAAGGGTAAAGACTCCCGAGCACCAACGGCGAGAATTTAATCTTTATGTCGATGAGTTTCAGAGCCTTGCCACACAAAGTTTCATCACTCTCATCTCTGAAGCACGTAAGTTTGGTCTCAGTTTAGTTTTAGCAAATCAATTTATTTCTCAGATCAAAGATGAGAGAATACCATCAGCAATTTTTGGAAATGTTGGCACCATCATTTGTTTTAGATTGGGTCAAGCCGATGCCGAATATATGCAGCGGGCTTTTTATCCAGTCTTCAATTCTTTTGACCTAACGAATTTACCCAATTGGCACGCATATATAAAGACTCTTATCAGAGGTCAGGCAGTTGAGCCGTTTAGTATTAAAACAGTTCTTGATACAACACCATTTGATGAGCGAATCGTAAAAGAAGTGCGGGTTTCCTCCCGACGACTCTATGGTCGTCCGCGCAGTATAGTAGAAAAAGAGATCGCAAAAAGTTTTGGTAATATTTAAGAAAGGAGTATTTTATGGAAAAGAAATTTACCGAAGCTATGAAATTATTGGAATCTAAGGATTTTATTGGTGCTGAAAAGATTTTTGAAGAAATCGTAGCGGAGTACCGCGAAATTTTAAAAAAAGGAGATAAAGACTATGTAATTGTAAATTCGCCTCAAGAATTTGCCGATTTATGTAGCAGGCAAAGTCTATCTTCACTCTTCAGTGGTGCATTTGCCGCTGAAGATAGGAAGCTATATAACGAACTTGAAAGAATGAAAAAAGAAGATCCAGAGTTGGCTAAAGAGTATGAAAAGATCCAGCAAGGTCTAAATCTTGGCTCAAAATCAACCCGGGAGTTAGCCTGGCTCCCATCAATCTTTTCCGATGCCCAATTTTATGTAGGGTATTGTAAATTTGAATTGGGTGATATTGAAGGCGCCATTCTTGCAATCAATGAGGCAATAAAAATGAATCCAACAAAGGGAGATTATTATAACGAATTAGGATTCCTTTACGGCAAATCGAAAGATTTCACTCGCTCTAATTTTTATTATAAGAAAGCAATAGAAAAAGATTATCTTAAAGAAAATAAGACAATTGCAAGAAGTTTGAGGGGGCTTGGATTTAACCTCATTGAACAGGGAAATCTTGATGAGGCTGAAAAGATGCTTAAAAAATCACTTGAACTTGAGCCTCACAATGAAACTGCCTTGAATGAGCTCGCTTACATAAAGACATTAAAGGATTTGTAAAATGGAGTGTTTATAATGAACAATGATTCAAATATTAACGAAATAATTAACAGAATTAAAATGTTTGAAAGTAAAGGTGAATTAACCACCGCAATTTCTGAGGCTGAAAAGGGGCTTGTTGAATATCCAAGAAATTATAAATTATACGAAAAATTGGGTGATTTATATCACAAGGCAGGTCGCCAAAACGAGGCTATTTCTGCATATAAAAATGCCTTAATGATTCATACAGATAATCTGGAAAATCCAGATTGGATTGCAATAGGCCTATGCAGAGAAATCCTAAAAATAAATCCAGGAGAAACTACAATGCATAGATATTTAGCTGAATTCTATCATAAATTAGGTCACCCATACGACGCAGTAATACACTATTGGGAGTATATTATTCAAAATATTGATAATAATAATTTTGAGGCAGTATTGCATACATATGACATTATAAAAAACTTGGCACCTCCCAATGCGGAAGTTCTGAGAATTATATCTAACATTTACGCTCGCATGGGTAATAGCCAAAAGAGTGCCGAACTTTTAGAAGCAGCGCAAGAGTGTGAAAAAAGCAACACAGAAGAATTGAATCTCGCTGAACCAATTATAGGGAAAAAAGAAAAAACGAAAGTATGCCCCAAATGTGGATGCGTTAACTGGTGGTTCGCCATCCGTTGTGTTAAACTTGACTGCCGACAATTCTTATTTGAAAAGACCATGAAGGATGATGAGCTTCCTCTCACGGCACTATCCGGCGAATATTGTGGTATGAGATATGTTAATATTGAGATGAAATTTGATAATGCGATCGAATTATTGGAGGAAAAAAAATTTAAGGATGCAAAAAGATTGTTTGACGAAATTATTGTTATATATCATGACATCTTGGATAATAATAAAGAAAAGACATTTATTATAGCAAACACAAAAGAAGAATTTGATTTAAGGCGAGCGGAGGCAGAGTTTAATCAGATAGAATCAGCCTTGGCAGGCAACTCTTTTCCTTCTATGTTCTCTCAAAATTTTATCTGGCTTTCACCAATTTTTTCGGAAGCGCAATTTTATGCGGGTTATTGTGAATACAAACTTGGCAATGTTAGTTCAGCAGTTTCTATGATAAATAAAGCAATAGAGATGAATCCTACGAGGTCCATTTATTATGTTTCTTTAGGACAAATTTATGCTGAATTAGGTGATTTTGATAAATCTGACAATTATTATAGAGAAGCAATGAACAAAGACTATCTTAAATCAAAAGAATTATTGGCGATGTGTTTAAGAAGATTGGGTTTTAATTGCATTGAAAGGGGAGAATTTGATAAAGCGGAAGAGATGTTTAAAGAGTCTCTTGCTTTTATGGACTCTGAGATTGCCTTTAATGTTTTAGGTGACCTCCTTAGATTAGAAATATTTTCAAATAAGATGAAGCCACCGAATGGGTCAGAAAATAAAAATGGTGATATATCAAAAAACGAGGATATTATTTTATATTAATTTGGCAGAGAGCCGAAAGAAAAAAATTATCATAAGGAGTCAACTATGATGGGTTTATGGTGGCTTCCCCCCTTATTTCCCGATGCACAATTCTATAATGGTTTATGAAGATTTTTCCTGATGACAGACATAAACTTAAACGAAAATTTACTAAATTTATGTATGATAAGTTATCACAAGGTATGGAGATACCTGTAATCTTAACTCACTTTAAGTCAACATTAACTAATAAACAACAGCAGATGTTAATTCAGGAGATAATCAATGACCTGAACAATAATGTTCCGGTGGCATTGGTTCTCAAAAAAACAAAATTATTCAATACTTTAGAAATAAATATGCTCACCGCAGGTATTAAGGGTGGGATTCTTGATTTAGTTTTAAAGTATCTCCTATCATTGGACAGACGAAAAACCTCGCCTTCTGATTTAGAGAAATTTTCATGGATTATGGGACACTTACTTCGCTCAGGAGTATCTGTGAGGAAGGCAATAAAGTGGTCTGCGGAATGCGTAAGTAGTAAAAAATTTAAAAGTTACCTTTTGGGTTTAAATAAGAAAAAAAAAGATATTTTCGAAAATTTGGATAAAAATGCATTTCCTCGGTGGACACGCATAATCTTAGGATTAGGTGAATTGAGTGGAACTATTGAGGAAAGTTTTTTTGCAGTAGAAAAATTTGCAAGAAAAATTCAAACGAAAAAAACAAATCCACCTGCTGATGGATTAATTTTAAACTACGGACTAAAACATCTTGAGAGTGCTGGATTCTCTTATCAATCTGCACTGGTGTCAATGTTAAAATTAGAATTTACTAAGCGACATAAAGACATAATACGGAGTTTACTTCGCAATAAAACTACCGAAAAGATGGTGCTATTGCACTGATAAATCCCTTTTTCTTACCCTCTCCCTCTGGGAGAGGGAAAGGGTGAGGGGCGGGTTTTAACCCGCCCACCCTGTAAAAATAATTTCTCGTTTTCTCAAGAAAGTGAGAAAAGTCTTTAGCCGTTCTAATCAGAAGTTTTTCCTAAATTACAAATAAAATTCATAATTTATTATCTTTTCCGGTAGTCCTACTTACATTTCCTCCACCTGATTCTGCGGGTGCCAGAAAATCTTGAGGCACTATTTTAGAATCCATTCAGCAAAACAATGGATAGGAAACTTTTATGAATAATTCTATAAGAAAATTGTATTTGAACCAAATGAAAAATTGTGAGTTTTGGACCGAATCCGGGTGTTGATTTTTTCAGGAAATTTGCTAATATAATATAGATGGAAAGTAAAAGATATGATGTAATCGTTGTCGGTGGTGGCCATGCCGGGATTGAGGCATCACTGGTCTGTGCCCGCAGTGGCCTGGCGACACTCCTTCTGACATTGAATATTGATAACATCGGTCAGATGTCCTGCAATCCTTCAATAGGTGGGCTGGCAAAGGGACACCTCGTAAAAGAAATAGATGCCCTGGGTGGTGAAATTGGTAGACTTGCCGACAGAACAATGGTCCAGTTTCGTATGCTCAATCGTTCCAAGGGTCCGGCAGTCTGGTCGCCCAGGTCGCAGAATGACCGCCTTAGGTACAAAATAACCGCCCAGAAGGTGCTCAATGAAAGTTCTAATCTTTTTATTAAACAGGAAGAGGTTCGTGAGATTTTAGTAAGCGGAGAGAAGGCTATTGGAGTGAGAACCGCAATCGGCAATGAATACCTTGCCCGGGCAATAATCTTAACAACCGGAACATTTCTTAACGGACTGATGCATATTGGACTTGATACCATGGATGGCGGAAGGCTGGGTGAAGGAATGGCCGGTAGATTAGCTGAATCGCTTAAAAAAGTTGGACTTGCGCTGGGTAGGCTCAAAACCGGTACCTCACCCCGGGTCAGTACCCATAGTGTAGATACAGGGAAACTCCAGGTGCAGAATGGTGATGAAACACCTTTGCCATTTTCATTTCGTACCGGCGAAATAAAAATCTCGCAACTTCCGTGTTATATTACAAGAACGAATGAACGAACCCATGAAATTATCCGTAAGAATCTTGACCGCTCTCCCCTATATACCGGTAAGATAGTCGGCATCGGACCCCGCTACTGCCCATCAATTGAGACCAAGGTTGTCCGATTTGCCGACCGTGATTCACACCTTGTCTTTATTGAACCAGAGGGTTTTGACGCTGGTGAATATTACCTCAATGGTCTTTCAACATCACTCCCTTATGATGTCCAGATTGATATACTCCACTCAATTGATGGTCTCAAGCAGGCAGAAATTACAAGGCCGGGTTATGCAGTTGAATATGACTTTGTCTATCCGGTCCAGCTCTATCCAACCCTTGAGACAAAATTGGTTAAAAATCTATACTGTGCGGGTCAGATAAATGGAACATCGGGCTATGAAGAAGCGGCTGCTCAGGGATTTATCGCGGGAATTAATGCGGTATTGAAATTGAAAAATCAAGAGCCATTTGTCTTGAAGAGGTATGAAGCATATATCGGGGTCTTGATTGATGACCTTGTTACAAAAAATACCCTTGAGCCCTATCGCATGTTTACCTCACTTGCCGAACACCGACTGATTTTGAGAATTGATAATGTCTATGACCGACTGATGCATTACGGCGTGAAATTTGGGTTAATTAAAGAAGAGGAATATAAATTCTTCGTTGATGAAAGAAATAGAATTGATGAGGTGATTAATAAATTAAAGGAGACTAAAGTTAGACCGGAGATGGCAAATCCGGTTCTTTCAAAAAAAAGGGAGAATCTCCTTGAAACCGGTTATACAAATGCAAGTCTTTATCAGTTATTAAAAAGACCAAATATCCACTGGCAGGATATTAATGAAATTGCCCTTCTCCAATTGGAAGAAAGAATCGGTTTCAGGGTTGAAATTGAAGTCAAATATGAGGGGTATATAGAAAGGGAAAAAGAAACAATCAAAAGACTTAAGGAACTGGAGCGAATAAAAATTCCCGATGATTTTGACTACAACGAAGTCAAGGGGTTATCCAATGAAGCCCGGTCTAAATTGACTGAAGTTAGACCACAGAATCTTGACCAGGCATCAAGAATCCAAGGGATAAGTCCGCCGGATATACTATTACTCCTTCTTTACTTAAAAAGAGAAAGGGTTGAACAACTTCCTTAAAGGACTATGATAGAAGATAACATAACTTTCTTAAACACCAAGATGGAGATAAAAGACCACCGGGTATTTTTAGGATTTTTTGAAGTCATCGGTAGATTAAATCCACCGGTTGAAGAGACTATAAAAGAGATAAAGGAATTCTACAGAAATAGCGAATATCTTCCCTTCTTCCTTGAAGAAGAAGGCGAACACATAATCCGCCTTGTTCCGGTAAGAAAGACCGAAGAAAAACAAAATTACTGGGTGAATATTATATTATTTCTTGGCACAATCCTGACTACCCTCCTTGCTGGTTCAATGAATAGCGGCGGCGACCCATTTAAGAATCCCGCTGACCTGCTCAAGGGAATTCCCTTTTCATTATCGCTAATGGCAATACTCACCTGCCATGAACTGGGTCATTACTTTGTCTCAAAGAGGTTTGGAATGGTAACCACCCTTCCCTATTTTATTCCTGTTCCCTTTCATTTTTTGGGAACCTTCGGAGCAATTATAAAGATGAAATCCTTCGTGCCATCCCGGAAGGCACTCCTTATGGTCGGCATGTCCGGTCCACTCTGTGGTTTTTTAGTTGCCCTTTTCACCTCAATAATCGGACTTAGCCTTTCTGAGGCAAAGATAGTTCCAGCCGAGGGTTCTTATCTTAAACTCGGGGATTCCCTTTTGTTCTATCTCTTGGGAAGAATCATCCAACCCAATATACCCGAAGGGGCAGATATATTCCTGCATCCGGCAGCGTTTGCCGGCTGGATTGGATTTTTAATAACCTCAATGAATCTAATTCCCATTGGGCAGCTTGATGGTGGACACATCGCCTATAGTTTGTTTTTAAAAAATATGCGCTATCTATACATTCCACTGATTGTTTGCCTGCTTGGTTTTGGAATTCTATGGCCCGGCTGGATAGTCTGGGGTCTGCTTGCATTCATCCTTACCCGGAGAGAGCCGGTCATTCAGGATACCATTACCCCACTTTCAACCCAGGAGAAACTCCTTGCCCTCGTCCCTTTTTTTGTCTTGATTCTCACCTTTATTCCGCAACCCTTTAAAATCAGTGCTTGACATTGTTTTGAAAATGGATAAAATTAGACCATCATGAACAGAGGAGGTAATTCTATGAAAAGACTCCTGTTTGTATTCCTTCTTGGGATTATCGTAATCGGTTGCGGTCCAAAATGGGCCAAGAAGGAAACGATGGATGCACTTAATGAGGCGAGGGCGGCACTGCAGGCGGCAGAGAATAGGATCACTGAACTTGAGGCAGAGAAGGCGCAATTAGAACAACAAAAGGCACAATTGAATCAGGAAATTTCTAATTTGAATAACGAGATCCAGGTGCTTCAGAATAAAATCGACACCCGTTGCAAGAAGAAATAATCAGGAGGTAGCGATGAGAAATCTGATAATATTAATTCTGGCATTGTTTTTAGTGTTACCGAGCATCGGTGTTTCTCAGGAAAAATTGACCGAGGAGCAGGCACAGGCCGAGCTGGCAAATGTAAGGGCAAAACTTGCTCAGGCCGAATCCAGGATTGCCCAGCTTCAAGCGGAGATTGAGGCATTAAAATCAGAGATAGAAGGGCTGAAGGCACAAAAAGGAGAATTGGAGGCAAAACTCGCCGAACTAAAGGAAACCTGGCGGCGCTGCCAGTATGGTCGGTATAGAGTCGTTGAGGGAGACTGGCTTTCCAAGATTGCCAGCATGCGCAAGGTTTATAGCGATGGCAAAAAATGGCCAATGATTTATGAGGCAAACAAAGACAAAATCAAAAATCCCAATCTGATATACCCGGGGTGGATTTTGCTCATTCCCAATCTTGAAAACTACACAGTCCTGCCGGGTGATTGTCTCTGGCTCATTGCATCATATCTTTCAATATATTCGGATGCCAAGAGATGGCCCGAAATCTATGAGGCAAACAAAGACAAGATAAAAGACCCGGACCTGATCTATCCCAAGCAGGTATTTGTTATACCCCAGGAATAAGGATTAATAGCAGGTAGGAGAATTATTGTTAGCAATTTCCTACCTGCTATTACTATTATATGAAAAAAAATAAATGAAATCATTTATTTCAATCGGTGATATTGACCCTGCGATACTTCTGGGTCTTCAGGATGAATTGCTCAAAAAATTGAAAGAGAGATTTGGTGTAATTGCAGTAATGAGGGATGACACAATCTATCTAAAGGGAAATGAAGCCCAGATAAAGAATGCAAAATTATTTATCCAGGATATCATTAAAGATGTAACAGCAGGGAAATCAGTCAATTATGATTCAACAACGGAAAAGGCTGAAGTTGAAGAGGATTCAATTACTACACCCAAACGCCTGATAAAGGCAAAAAGCCCGGGTCAGGCAAATTATATAAGGGCAATTGATAACTACGACATTGTTGTGAGTATAGGTCCAGCCGGAACAGGCAAGACCTATCTCGGCGTAGCAAAGGCAGTTTCTTATCTTATGGATAAAAGGGTGGAAAGGATAATCCTTACCCGACCGGCTGTGGAAGCCGGCGAATCCTTGGGCTATCTTCCCGGGGCAATTGAGGAAAAGGTTGACCCATATCTAAGGCCACTCTACGACGCACTGAATGATTTTTTGCCCTTTGATAGGGTAAGAAAATACCTTGATATGAAGGTGATTGAAGTTGCACCCCTTGCCTATATGCGGGGCAGAACCCTTAATGATGCCTTTATTATCCTTGATGAGGCGCAGAATACAACAAGTATGCAGATGAAGATGTTTCTAACCAGAATGGGATGGCGCTCAAAAATGGTGGTCACTGGTGATATTACGCAGATTGACCTTCCCTCAAATGTCTTTTCTGGACTCATTGAAATCCAGCATCTATTGAAGAATATAAAAGGCATAGAGTTTATTTACCTCACTGAGCAGGATGTAGTAAGACACCGAATTGTCCAGGAAATCATCCGCGCCTATGAAACTAAAAATTCCTCATAAATATCTCACTCTTTTAGGCATATTTACGGTATTGAATCTTTTATTCCATCCGCCGATAAGTCAAAAGAAATACAAAATCAAGGAAGGAGAAATTGCCAATTTTGATATTATCGCACCGTATGATTTTTACATTCCAAAAAATGAAGAAGAACTGCAAAAAGAACGGAACGAAATTGCCCGGAGGATTCCACCAATTTACATCCTGGACAATACCGTTGCCCCGAAGGTGAGTAAAATAATTTCAAATCTTAGCCTTTTGATTGATTCATTAAAAGGTATCAAACCCAGAGATTCGCTCGTCTTCTTTATTCAAAGGGAGTATGCATTACCAACCGGTTGTGTAGAATTCCTCCTAAGGTATGATTATAATAAATTATTAAAAAGAATTAACCAGAAACTTCAGGATTTGTATCATAAGGGAATCATTGATAAAAAAGAAGAAACCAAAAAAATAATCACAATCTTTAGTGGTGAAAAGGAAATGATTGAATCAAACGAAGAACTCCTTTCAATGGCGGAGGCTGAAAGTCTATTAAAAATTAACCTGCCCCGGGAACTGCATCAGGCTTTGAATATCTTTATCTTACCCAATGTAATCTACGATGACCAAAGAACCCAAAGAAGGATTGATGAGGTATTCTCAAACATTCCAAGGACAAAAGGAATGGTCTTAAAGGGAGAAATAATCGTTGAAAAACATAAACGAGTAACCAGTGAGGCGCTGGAAAAAATCGCCGCCTTAGAAGAAACCTCCAAGACAAGCAGCGGATGGGAATTCATAAAGTCAATAATCTTACAGAATATCTTCTATTTCTCAATCATCCTTTTTCTGATTTATTTTAATCGGACAAATAATCTAAATCTCTTTCAGATGCACAATCTAAATTATATCTGCGTATTAGCAGTTGCCTATATTATCATTTTAAAACTCACCTATGAGATCAACCTTTTTTATCTCTTACCGATCTCCTTCTTCACTATTCTCTTTTTTCTATACTTTAATTTTTTTGTAGCATTTGTCTTTACCTTTATATTTGCAATCCTGCCGGGTGTGATTTTTAATTCAATAAATCTCTCTTTTTATTTACTCGTCAGTGGAATAGTGGCAGCCTTTTCCAGCCAATCACTCAAATCACGGCTTTCCCTTTATCGTCCGATGTTCTACATTGCATTGGCGAACGCTATGGTTATTATCTTTATCCAGGCATATCTATTAAAAGAAAGAATAGCACCCATCAAACTGGGCGAGGGTTTTCTGAATGGAATTATCAGCGGTGTTGCGGTTGGTTTCTTCCTTCCCCTCTTTGAAAAACTATTTGATTTTACCACCGACTTGACCCTTTTGGAACTCGGTAATTTGAATCTACCGATATTCAAGGAGATGGCAATCAATGCCCCGGGAACATACCACCACTCGGTCGTTGTGGGTAATCTTGCTGAAGCCGGGGCAACCGCCATCGGAGCGGATCCTATTCTGGCACGGGTCGGTGCCTATTATCATGACATTGGTAAATTAAAAAAACCGGAATACTTTATTGAGAACCAGATTGGACAGAAGAATCCCCACGACCACTTAAAACCAAGGGTAAGTGCCCTGGTCATTATATCTCATGTCAAAGATGGTGTTGATATGGCAAACCGACTGAAGTTACCTAAGAAATTGATATCAATCATTGCCGAACATCATGGTACATCCAGGATTGAAACCTTCTATCGCAAGGCACTAAATTCTACTGAAGGAATAAGCGAAGATGCCTTTAGCTACCCGGGGCCGAAACCCAAGACAAAAGAGGCAGCACTGGTAATGCTTGCGGACAGCGTTGAGGCAACTGCCCGTGCCGAAAAGAACATTACTGTCACTAAATTGCGAAAGATTTTAAAGGATAACTTTGATAAGAGATTCAGCGATGGCCAACTTGATGAATGCCCACTCAACCGCTATGACCTGGAACAGATAAAAGTTTCTTTCCTACCAATCCTTATGGGTATATTCCACCCGCGATTAGAATATGAAAATGGAGAAAAAGAGGCAAAATCTAACAAAGATTAATATATTCTCTTTGAATAGAAAATTGCCACTAAAAAAAAAGTTTATTAAAAATCTTATTTATAAAATTCTTAAAGATGAGGACCGCGATTTAAAAGAAATCAATGTAATCTTTTCCAATAATAAACTATTAAAAGATCTAAATAGAAAATTTTTTAAGAAGAATAGACCAACGAATGTTATCTCCTTCAATCTCAATGATATTGCTGAAATCTACATTTCCCAACAAATTGCAAAGAATAGCCAGGAACTTTTATTCTTTCTCATTCACGGTTTACTACATATCTGTGGTTATGACCACAAAACTACTTCTGAGGAAAGATTGATGGAAAAGAGATGCTGGAAATACCTAAAAGATGAGCACTTATGTTAATATACCTCTTCCTTTTTTTCATCTTAATGTGTGGCAGTGCCTTCTTCTCAGGGATGGAGGCAGCGATTTTCTCATTATCGCGCTTTCGCCTGAGGACGCTCGTCTTTGAAGGCAAGAAGGGTGCTCAAACCCTTTCAAAATTACGCAACAATCCACAAAGAACCCTGATTTCCATCCTTCTCTCCAATGACATCGTCAATATTGGTGCTGCCTCGGTGGGCACAATTATTCTTACTGGTTTAGTAAATATATACCATTTAAGCAAAACCTGGGCATTTATAATGGAAATAATATTGATGACTGTTATTCTGCTTGTTATTGGTGAGATTACGCCCAAGGTCATTGCCTATTCCAATTCAGAATTTTTCGCCTTACGCCTGGGCAAGATTATTGAAGTAATTTGCACGTTATTTATGCCTATTGCTACCTTCGCGGAAAATCTCATCAATCGTATAACACAGAGAAAAAAAATAACATCAGTATCTGAAGAGGAAATAAGATTTATGCTCCGGGAAGCGGAAAAATCCGGTCTCCTTGATAAGAATGAAGAGTATCTGGCATTACAGATACTGAAATTTGGAAAAACAATGGTCAAAGAGGTGATGACTCCAAAAGAAAAGGTAGTAGCAATTGGCATTGGGACACCATTAAGCGAGGCACGCCGTGTTATTCAAAAGACCAGGCACTCCAGATTGTGTGTTCTTGACGAAAAAGGCAATGTGCAGGGTATCCTTTATGCCAAAGACTTTTTGTTAAACCCGGTTGATGATGAAGCAATGCCGGCAGCAAGATTTATGCGTAAACCATATTTTGTATCTGACTCCAAACTTGTTGATGACCTATTATTGGAATTTCGTCGCCGCGGGGTCCATTTCGGCGCGGTAATAAGTGAAAAAAACGAATTCCTCGGTGTGATTACACTTGATGATATCCTGAGATTTCTCTTTGGTGACATTATAAATACTTATTCTTAAAAATGTTCAAACTATTGATTCCTTTCTTCTTAATAATCCTGATCGGCATCTTCACCGCCAGTGAAACTGCATTTTTGTGCATTGAAAAAATCAGACTGAAAAAGGCATACGATGAAAAAAAGACTTGGGCAAACCGAGTGTATCGGTTCACCCAAAAACCAAGTCAATTCTTCACAATGATTCTTGTCTGTGAGGACTTTTTGCTCGTACTTGGCTCAACAATCCTTGCCCAAGGAATAATTCAGACCTTTGGAAATAACTGGTTAGTAATCTCCACAATTATTATGTCACTGTTTTCCCTCATTGTTGGGCAATATCTTCCAAAGGCTATTGCCCTCAACAATCCTGAAAAAATCCTTGCGATTTTGAGTGAGTTATTGCATTTAATATACACAATTCTGGCGCCCATAATCCTCCTCTTTTCAACCATTGCTACATTTATAGGCAATCTATTCAAAAGACATACCAGTCTTGACCGATTACGATATCAGGATATTATCTTTGCGGTCAGCGAATATGAGAAAGACACAAGTCTTCTGGTATCCAGACTCTTCGTATTCTCAAGAATCAAAATTGGTGAAATTATGATACCAATCGGTATGGCATTATTATGTAGTAAGGATGATGACATTGCGTCGGTCTGTGCCCGGACCCAGCGTATATTCACCAGAATCCCGGTTTATGAAGGAAATGTAAATAACATTATTGGCGTTATTAATACAAAGGATTATTTCTACACCGGTAACTTAACACTGGAACCACCTTTTTTTGTGAATATAAATGACCGCTGTATGGCGGTTTTTATAAAGATGCAAAAAGAGAATCAAAAGATGGGAATCGTTCAGGATGACAGGGGTAATGTCGTTGGTATAATCACGCTCTGGGATCTTATTGAAGAACTGGTTGGTGAAATAAGGGAAGAAGTATAATCCTTAGAAAATCAAGTCTTTCAACTTCGGTGGGACCAACTCAGGATTTGGATTAAGCTGTTTCAATTCTTTTATAAAAATCTCCTCTTTGGTGGGATTGGAGAGCATTTCATTAATTATAAAATAGGACTTCTCCCTTAAACGACAGAACCCACCCTTGCCAAAAAATCTATCGTATTTGACAGCGATTGATAAGCGCGCACACAGTTCTTCAAAAAGTTTAAGTAGTTCAGTCTTTTTCATTTATTACCTCCAAAGAGTTTAGAAAAGAAACCTGATTTTTTATTAGCCAATCTTTCTATACCTTTCTTCGCGGCTACACTATTTGGGTCCCAATTTAAGGCTTCATGAAAATTCGTTAGAGCCTCTTCTTTATTTCCTACAAATTCATAGGCAAGCCCAAGATTGACATAGACAATCGGATTGAACATCAACTGTTTAGTCGCCTCTTTTAATTTTTCAAATCCTTCTTTCTGGTACTGACGAGTATAAACAAGGGCAAGTCCTAAATAGGAGAGATAAATTGGGTCCGGTTTATACCGGCAGGCAATGCGTAATAGATTTACTGCACGCCAGGGGTCATTATTCTTTAAAAACTCTATTGCCCTTAAGAAAGCGTTTTTTGCCTGGACTTCCTGAGCCTCGTCTTTTGGTTTGACACCTTCCTGGAGTGATTTGTCATACTCTTCCTTTAACTTTTCGTCAGATAAAACCCGGTAGGCCGCAGTGATTCGGGCAAAAATCTCATTTGCCTTCTTCTTTTCCTCCACATCAGTAAATCGATCAGGATGGTACTGACGGGCAAGTCTCATATAGGCTTGTTTTATCTCATTTATTGTAGCGTTCATTGAAACACCCAAGATAACATAATAATTATCCATAGTCATTTATAGTTAGTAGCAAAAACCGTGCCTGCAATAACATTTAAAATCCAGTACAAAATAAAATGATTTATAATACCTTTTCCAAATCTCTTATAATTTAAGACAATGTTTTGCATAAAAGTATAACACATACTCATATTTACCTTCGTTCCTGGCTCCTTGTTTTTGTACCCGCTTAATCCCTTCACACCACACCTTTCAATCAAGTCTCTCAACTCCCAACCTCTAATCTTCATTCCATTCCTTTATTCCAGTAATTAAACTTCCTTTTTTCCCAACTATTATATCGATAATTTAGAAATTGTCAACTCTATTTTTGACCTTCGGATGTCAATCTATTTTTTAGTTCGTTTAGTCTTATCTCCGCATTACTGAAATTACAATCAAGGCACAGCGTCTTTTCGTACATCCGCTGTGCTTCAACAAATTTCCCTGCCCCTTCATAGGCAAGACCCAGATAGTAATAGATCTCCGGGTCATGGGGATTTATTCTCAATGCCTCGCTGAATTTCAAAATTGCCCTTTCGTATTCTTTATTTAAGAGATAAGACTGTCCAATTTCCAGTAAAACTTCAATTTCTCCTGATTCCATACTCCTTCCCTTAATTTTAATGCCCTTTTTTTATTACTGTATCCCTCAAATATCGATCATCCTTATCGGGATACTCTTCAATAAAATGGAGGCCCCTTGACTCCTTTCGCATAAGACAGCATTCAACTATTAATCGGGCAACTTCAAGCATATTTCTTGATTCAGCATTTAGAAGATGGATACCTTCCTCAATGTGTCCATAGAATTCAGCAAGTTTCTCTCTTGCCTTTAGTAGTTCCTTCTCGCTCCTCAATACCCCTACATATCTGGACATTAATTCCTTAATTTGTATTTTAAAATCCGGACCGATTCGGCTGGCAATTTTCAAAGGCGGAACAGTTTTTATCTTGAGAGACTTTATATTTGACATCCTCTGGGCAGCGCGGGCGGAAAAGACAAGCGCCTCCAATAAAGAGTTTGAGGCAAGTCGGTTTGCTCCATGAACTCCGGTACAGGCACACTCACCAAGCGCAAATAATCTATTCACATTAGTTTCGCCCCAGGTATTTACCTTAATGCCACCGCATAGATAATGGGCCGCGGGCACGACTGGAATTGGCTCACGCGTAATATCAATCCCCCAGCGATAGCAAGTCTCATAAATTGTAGGAAAACGATTCTTGATAAAATCGGGCTTTAAATGGGTAACATCAAGGAGGACATAAGGGTCATTGTTCTTTTTCATTTCATTTATGCAGGCCCGGGCAACAATGTCACGAGGGGCAAGATTACCAAGGGGATGATATTTTTTCATAAAGGGTTTACCACTTTTTGTCTTGAGGATTCCTCCCTCACCCCTGACGGCCTCTGATATGAGAAAAGAACGACCATCAATCTTGATATTATAAACCGCGGTTGGGTGGAATTGAACGAATTCCATATTTGCTATCGCAGCACCAGCCCGGTATGCCATAGCAATACCATCTCCGGTCGCAATGGGTGGATTGGTTGTATGAGAATAAACCTGACCGATGCCCCCGGTCGCCAGGACAGTCGCGGTGGCAAAAATTGATTCTATTCTTCTTGTATTGGCATCAAAATAATAAAGCCCGAGGCATTCATTATTTTTTATTATTAGGTCAAGGACTATCTCATTTTCACTTATTGAAATATTATGTCTTTTAGCTTCCTCGGTTAAAACTCTTTCTATCTCCTGTCCTGTATAATCACGGGCATGGACAATCCTTCGTCTTGAATGCCCACCTTCCTGTCCTAAATCAAAATGTCCATTTTCTTTTACCGAAAACCGACATCCCATATCATACAATTCTTTAACGAGCTTTGGTCCCTCTCTTACCATTATCTCTACTGCCTCTCTGTGGCATAATCCATCACCTGCCCGGATTGTATCCTCAATATGGTACTTGAAATCATCATCACTTCCAAAGACACTGGCTACCCCACCCTGGGCATAATTGGTATTGGACTCGACCTTACTCTTTTTGGTCAGCAGCAATACCTCACCGTATTTGGCTGATTTTATTGCAAATGTCAGTCCGGCTATACCCGAACCTACAACCAAAAAATCCACCCGTTTTGGCATTTCGTAATTTTACATAAAAGAAAATGTTTGTCAAGCAGAATTATAATTGACAAATTAAAGAAAACGATTATAATTTGGAGCCAGGAGGGCTAGTCCTAATTGGTAAGGCAGCGGACTTGAAATCCGCCGGGAGCAATCCCTTGGGGGTTCGAATCCCTCGCCCTCCGTTATTAGTGAATTTAGATTAACAAACGGCTGATGGTTCAGGAGTGGATGCTGGTTTTATAGTGAATAACCATAAACTAAGGACCATACCAGCATGCCTATAAACTTCAGACCATCTGTCAGGAGAGGTGGCCGAGTGGTCTAAGGCACCCGCTTGCTAAGCGGTTTCTCATCGAAAGATGGGACGGGAGTTCAAATCTCCCCCTCTCCGCTGCATAAAAATACAGAAAGGCTTAAAATAACGACTCTAAATTATAAACTGAGCAATTTAATAATTAACCAATGCAGTGAGGTTTTCTTGTGCAAAGTGAAGTAAGGGTCAGAATTGCACCAAGTCCAACTGGTTTTTTTCATATCGGCAGTGCCCGAACCGCATTGTATAATTGGCTTTTTGCAAGAAAAAATCAAGGTAGATTTATCCTGAGAATTGAGGATACCGATATCACCCGTTCATCAAAGGAGATGACCGGGGTGATATTTGATTCACTAACCTGGCTTGGACTTGACTGGGATGAAGGTCCGCTCAAGGGTGGTGATTATGGTCCGTATTATCAATCCGAGCGCCGTCAAATCTATCACGAATATGTTCAGAAACTTCTCAGAGATAATAAGGCGTACTGGTGTTACTGTACGCCGGATGAAATTGCAAATGAAAGGAATGAATATCTACAAAAAGGCCTGAACTGGCAACACCGTTGTCGTGAAAAATATTCAATTGATGAAATTGAAAAAAGGAAAAAGAATGGTATAATTCCGGCATTACGTTTTGCTGTTCCCAGTGACAAAAAAATTGTATTCAATGACCTTATTCATGGAACGGTAGAAAAGATGTCTTCAGACCTTGAGGATTTCGTCATCTTAAAGAGTGATGGTATGCCCACCTACAACTTCGCCTGTGTTATTGATGACCATTTAATGAGAATCAGCCATATTATAAGAGGAGTTGAACACATCGCCAATACTCCAAAACAAATTTTACTTTACGAGGCATTCAATTTTCCAATCCCGGCCTTTGCCCATCTACCGGTCATACTGGGCACAGACAAAAAGAAGCTTTCCAAGAGGCTTGGTGCCCGTTCGGTTCTGGACTATAAAAATGAAGGCTATCTTGCCCAGGCACTGGTCAATTTCCTCGCGCTTTTGGGCTGGTCACCCGGTTCTAATGAAGAGATAATGGACCTTGAAGATATGGTAAAGACCTTCTCACTAAACCGGATAAACCCGGCAAATGCAATCTATGATGAGAAGAGACTGGAATGGATGAATAACCATTATATCATCAACCGTATCCAGGAAGAAGAATTCCTGAATTTAGTAAAACCTTTTGTGCTCAAATCTGGATTGATTAATGAAGATGAATATAAGAAAAACGAGGCTTGGGTTAATAAGGTCTG
Source organism: Caldifarciminota bacterium (assembly GCA_039802265.1). Lineage (GTDB taxonomy): Bacteria > Hydrothermota > Tepidihabitantia > SM23-42 > JAOAFX01 > JBDRWI01. Next base: position 19,555 of record JBDRWI010000037.1, read on the forward strand.
CCTTCTAATGCGGCCAAGATTGAAGGTTCTGGGTGATATTAAGTCAGCCCGCTATTTCTTCCGCGAGGACTTCGAATACGAAAAAGAAGTTTTAAGAAAATATCTTGAACCAACCGTGTTACAAAATATAAAAGGATTCAGAGAGGAGATTGAAAAACTTCCCGAGTTTACTGCCTCAAATATTGAAAAAAGCCTGAGGGAATTTGCTACAAAAAACAGTATAAAGGCAAGAGAGCTGATTCATCCGTTGAGGGTCTTCCTTACCGGTACCGATGCCGGACCCGGTCTTTTTGAAACAATGGAGTTAATTGGTAAAGAAAGATGCCTGCTGCGGATTGAAAGAATACTGAAAAAATATGAAAACAAATGAGAAAAAAAGAATACAGAATAAACCGATTGAAGCATATCTGAATCTACCGGCATTTTTAGCGATTGTCTCATCTTCAGTAGAGGCATTTAAAAAAGAGACCATTGGTTATCTTATTGGAATAAAGGGAGAAAATAAATTCATTGTTGAATATGCTATACCGTATCAAACTGCGGATAGTGGTTTTGCCCATGTGACAATTGATTTTAAGAGGGTGGAGCGAGTTAATAAAATCCTTACGCGCCTCTCCGGGGGCCTTGAGTATATTGGTGACTTCCATTCCCACACGATATTTGGCAATGTTCCGGCAAAGATAATCCCTTCAAGTGAAGACCTGATGACCTCGGTAGCCGGCGAATTGAATCTTATCTGTGCAGTCAATACCAAAAAAAGAGCGATAAAGTGGTATGAAACCAAAACAGGAATACTTGTAGGAACAATTGATGACTACCGCATTGAAATTGGTGGTTTTTATGTTCCCAGACCGGCAATCGGAAGAAAATATCGGCGGGTAAGGGTAAGGTGCCCGGCGATTACCGGACTTGAGACCTGAAGATCGCGATGGAAATTTTTGGCATTGGTATAGATATAATTGAAGTCTCAAGGATTAAAAAAGCGGTGACCAGTAAAAGAAATTTTATCAACCGAATATACTCAGAAAAAGAAATCAAACTCTCGGAATGGGGTGAATTTCGTTATGAAGAACTGGCAGGAAGGTTTGCTGTAAAAGAGGCAGTCTTGAAGGCACTAAAGACCGGCTGGCGTCAGGGAATTGGCTTTAGAGATATTGTGGTACTAAATGAACCAAGTGGTGCACCATTTGTGGTATTAGAAAACAGGGCAAAAAAAATTGCTGAAGAATTGAAAATAAAAGAAATATTTGTAAGCATCAGCCACACCAAGGAATTAGCAATCGGACTTGCAATTGCTACGATTTAAATAATTATCAGCCCTGAATAATTTGGACTAATAAGGTTTTATTGCATCATTCTCGAGCGTGACCGCCACCGACTGTCCCATCATTTCAATGGAGACGACAAGCCGACTCCTTTTGTGATCCTCCCTGACCAGGATTCCTATTGCCCCGGCCAGGGGACCCGAAACAACCCGAACCTTAGCGCCAACAACCAGATAGGGCAAGGGATAAATACTACGGTCGCTTTGTAAAAATATCATTATTGATTGTATGTCCTCATCAGGAACAGGGGTGGGACGCGGATTACCACAAAGACGCACAACACCCGGGGTTCTATAGACCTTTAACCAATTTTCCTGTTTTTCATCAAGCCTTACAAAAAAATAATTGGGAAAGAGAGGTCTCTTTATCAGGATTTTTCTATCACGTCTTCTACTTGGAACAACAATCTCGGGGAGAAAGGTCTCAATACCCTTTTCCTTTAAAACCTTATTACACACCCGCTCATGGTGGCACTTCGTATAGGCTGCATACCATTTCATCACATTGCCTGATACTTATCCACCTTTTAATGCCTTTATACGCGCCTCGGTTCTTTTCTTGTAATCCTTTGCCCCCTTATGCTGTGGGTCAATGGCTAAAACCTGCTTGAAGACCTTGAGCGCCTCTTCGTAGTTCTGGGCATTGAAATAAGAAACACCCTTTTTATACAGATTCTCAATTTCTTCTTTGGTTGCCAGTTTCTTTTCTGGTGGCTTTGTCTCGGGCTTTGGCGGAGTGGTCTTTTTCTCCAGTTTCGCAATGGCAGTCTTTGCCTCGGCATTATCAGGGTCTAATTCCAGAACCTTCTGCCACATCTGGATTGCCGCCGGGTAATCCTTTGCCTTTTCTTTATTTTTTGCCTCTGTAGTATAACTTGCGATCAATTCAATCCGTCTTGTTTCTATACGGGCAAGATATTCCTTTGCCTCATTATTATTGGGGTCAAGCGCAAGGACATTATTAAATGCATCCTTTGCCAGCTTCAGATTGCCCTCGCTAAAATAGACCTTCCCCTGTGCCAGATAATCGTTGATATTCTTCAGTTGCTGTTCCTTCCTTAATTGTTCCTCGGTTTTCTTAAGATTGAAAATCAATTTACTCTTTACACCCGGTTTTACCTTGACATTTGCAATATAATCTACGTAATTGGGGCGACTTGCAGTGATTGTATAATTCCCCGCGGGCAGACTTATAGAAAATGTTCCGGTTGTTGCCCGATATCTCTTGTTGATCTCTTTTATATCAATGATTGCATTAGCCAAAATCTCTTTTGTAGTATAATCCTGCACTATGCACTCAATTGAACCAACACGGGGAGCCTCGAGCATACTACGATTTGTAGTCTCAATGCCAAAAACTAATCTTGGTGAATAAGGAGGATGATTCCACCAGGGCAAATGCTCTGCCTTTGCCAGCGCCAAAGTAGCAGTGAAATTCTTGTGATGGTATTTGAGACCTGCATTCCCGTCCCTTCCGTCAATCTCGGCAATTATCTCCAAACCGCCCGGGACTTTCAGTGATCCACCAAAGAAGATTCCAAACGCCCACCAGGAGTGCTCCGGGCTTTTATATCGGTCACCGAGCACGAATAAATCAGTATTGAAGTAATGGCTGCGATCTCCATAACCAACGAACCTGCCCCGACCAAGTCCCATAACAATATTAAAATATTTACCGAAAAACTTCTGCATCCCGATATAGGTAGAAAACAGCTCCCAGGGCCGGCCCCCACAATGAGTCGCATAGTTATATTCTTCAATAAATCCCACCGAATCTTTTATACCTCTTGTAGAAATATGGGTGTTGTAGGAGATATCATCAACCCCAATGAAGAATGCCGGTATGTTCTCCTTTTCCTGGGCGAGCAAGTATGATGCGGATAAAACATATGTATTAATGTGATACGCGGATAAAGAAACCTCTCCTCTACCTCCAAAGCCATAACGGAAGAATAGATCAAAGTCTGCCGGATCTGGCCTCTGGTCATCGGTAGGATCGGGGTCTTCCGTATTTAACGTAGCAGAAAATGAAAGTCCACCCCCGAACATCCCTGGAATATCATACTGGGGTGGCGTTGGAATATCAATATAACCGGATGTCCTGCTCAGTTCACCGATTAAAATCAAGATAGTTATCATTTAACCCCCTTACTAAGTATAATAATTATAATCAAAATTTTACAGTTGTCAAGGGGGGACTTAACTGAGTCCTCCTCACTTTTTAAGATTCGGTTGGGCATAATTTTTTGAAATGAAAAAGCCACGGGTATTTGGATAAATCCAGCTTATCCAGTAATTCTAAATCCAATC